>NZ_JBBMEU010000095.1:0-6095 GCF_040096415.1 Megasphaera intestinihominis | reverse complement strand
TCGCTGCTTAGAATAATTCTGCTTACTGCCACTCTTAAAATTTTAGAACGTGGTCTTGACAAGGGGCCCATTATATAGCAAAGAACCTTGCCACGCTTCACCTCGTTGCGTACCGTATTGACACAGCACCCAATCTCACGGGCTATGCTCCGATACGATTGCTTGTCGCGGAGACGCGTTTGGATAATGACTCGTTCCTCAAAAGTTAAATGAGCCCCTTTTTTGCGTAACGTATCCGTGGTAAAATGATTTTGATCCATAGCGATTCTCCTTTGTGGTTGTGTTTTTTGTGCAACTACATTTTACCACAAGGGTTCGCTATGGATTTTTAAGTGTTCAACTTAATTATACAATCCGCCTCATAATAATTCTTATCCATTCCATCACTGTCCCTGAGTTTTATTGGCCCGTCAATTCTATTAATTGTATAATCAAAAATTTTATTTTTAGTGAACAATCTTTCAGATTTATAATGGTCAAATTCACGAATTAATATTTTATTAACAATTTCTTTTTCTGATAATCCTTCTGCATCTGATACTGCTATACGATTACATTGAATCGGTTCTACTAGTATGGAGTCATAAGAATAGAACATTAAATATACAACTCCTATTAGTATAATTGCTATATTTTTTCTTCTCCCTTTCTTTGTCCGGATGTATTTATAAAAGGAAATTGCCGCCACAAAAAAGCAAAAATATATAAGACAAATAAGGCATCACTTATAAACGTAATCATCTTTAATCTCTCCTGATTATTGAAAGACGTACTGCTATTGTAACGGTAAATGAGGAAAATGTAAAGAAATTTACTTGAAATTACAAACTGACGATTCCTGTGTATACTGAGAATCCACAGGGACCTGAAAATGGGAAGCGTCATATTCATAGAAAACGGGGCAAAAATCACTGCTTTCTGTTACAATAAAAAAGAATAGTTTTCTACAGGTAATTTGCAGTATGGAAGGAGTTTCACCTTTATGATCAAGATACTATTTATCTGCCATGGCAATATCTGCCGGTCGCCCATGGCGGAGTTTGTGTTCCGGCAGATGGCCGAGCAGGCCGGGCTGGCAGAACGGTTCGACGTGGCATCGGCGGCTACGACGGATGAGGAAATCTGGAACGGCTATGGCAATCCGGTCTATCCGCCAGTGGAACGGCTGCTCCGGGCACACGGTATGGACCCCAGTGATAAGCGGGCCGTGCTGCTGATGGCTGGCGATTATGCAGTTTACGATTATTTCATCGGCATGGATGACGAGAACCTGCGGGACATGAAGCGCATCTTCCATGGCGACCCGGACCAGAAGTGCCATCTTCTCATGGATTATACGGAAAATCCCCGTCCTGTAGCCGACCCGTGGTATACGCGGGATTTCCAGCGGACCTGGGACGATGTCCAGGAGGGCTGTCAGGGACTGCTGACCTTCCTGTAGGGGCTGCCGGTATAGAAAAAGCCCCGGAGCGGGAGGTCTCCGGGGTTTTTTCTGATTCTATGATACCAAGTTTAGCGGCACGCTGGCCGGTGGACAGTACGGCGAACCTCTCCGATTCTGGTCGGGAGGCCATCCTGGCAGAGGGGTTCGGTAACGGGCCGGTGGGTTGCCGCCGGGGATAGCTGACTTCGTTTACAGTTATTACTATAACGGCATTATGTAAAAGAATGGTGACAGCCTGGTAAGAGTTAGGCAATTTTGTAAGGAGTGACGACGATGGCCATTGATTTGAATTCGATTTTATCCTTATTGCAGGACGACGGGGCGTCGGAACATTGGGCCCGGCAGGCACCGATTATGGGCGACCATATCCGCGTGCGCCGGCTGGGAGGCTTGTATTACCATCACGGCATCTATGTCAGTGACGATGAAGTCATCGCCTTTGCCGGAGATGACGACTACAATCCCATCGACTGGTGGGATACGGAAATCCGGTCGACGTCGTTCGATGAGTTCCGCCAGGGCGGTGACGTAGAAGTGCGTCAGTATACGCCGGAAGAACAGGCACAGCTCTGTTCTGTACCCGAGACGATTGCCTTTGCCCGTGCCTGCCTGGGCAATAAAAAATACGACCTGCTCTTCCATAACTGTGAACACTTTGCCAATGCCTGTAAGCTCGGCGTCTACCGCAGCCGTCAGACGGAAGATATCCTCTTCGGCGAGGCCATCCCCAAGGCCCTGGAATGTATCGGCGACGAAGCGCAGCGGGACCAGTGGCTCCAGGATGCCTGGCACGATTTGACGGCCCAGGTCCTGGATAAACTGCGCCGGGACCTGGAATCCCATCAGTAGATAGTCCGGTCGTCGATTTGCTGGAAGAGTTTTTCATAACGTTTCTGTTCACTTTTCAGGCAGACTAGGTAATAGTCTGTCTGACATTCCGGGTCCGCCAGGGAGATGTTGATGCGGCCCGGGATTTTTTGTCCCTGTCCGAGGAAATAGCTGGACGAAAAGCAGGGGTAGTCCGAGTGCTCCGTCAGCTCATGGAATGCATCCCGCTGGACTTGCAGCAAATAGCGGGCGTGCGGTGTCTTTTCCCGGGTCATTTTCATCCAGAAGCCGATATGAGAAAAGAGCAGGATGGCCCGGCCATCCAGGTCCTGCAGGCGGACTTCCGGATAAAAGGCCAGGGGGTCCGATGCGCGGACCGAGAGATAAAGTTTTTCGCTGCCGCATTTCTTGACGAAGAACTCGTCGCCGTCTGGCCGGGCATGCATGACGGCCAGCTGATAGGTCTGGCGGCGCAGGCCTTCCGGGAAGGAGACATCGTCCTTCATGTCGGCCGATAAGGTCATGCCCTGGAAAATCCCGTTCAGCAAGGGCGTCAGCACCATTTGCGGGACCGGTGCACAGTAGCCGATGGAGAGGGTATGCAGGCTGCGGTCATAGCTGCGGATGCGGTCGCAGAAATCCTGGTTTTCCTGGAGGACGCGTTGGGCGTAATAGACAGCATAACGGCCGGTCTGTGTCAGTTCCAGGTGGTTTTTGTGGCGCACGAACAAGGGGACCTCCAGCTCTTCTTCCAGTTTTTTCATAGAGCGCGTCAGTGCCGGCTGAGACGTGTGCAGGTCCTGGGCTGCCCGGGTCAGGGTGCCGGCCTTGGCGAAGGCGACAAATTGTGCAAGCAGGTTCGTTTCTATCATAGTGGCTCCTTTCTCTGCTTCAGTATATAAAAAGTGGATAGTGAATTCCCCTGTTGGCATTGTACATCTTTTGAAAGCTGTTGTAAAATGCGAGATGTAGACAGGAAATACCTATTACACACTATATCATATAAACAGAGTCTGAAAGGAGATTATACCATGGAATATACGACATTGAGCAACGACGTGCAGGTCCCGTTGTTAGGCCTGGGGACCTTCATGATCGGCCCGGAAGATACGGAGAAATCCGTTTATGCTGCCTTGAAGATGGGTTACCGCCTCATCGACACGGCCAATGCCTACGTCAACGAAGAAGCTGTCGGCAGGGGATTGCGCCGGGCTTTGGAAGAAGGTCTGGTCAAACGGGAAGATATTTTCATTTCGACGAAGTTGTGGCCGACGCTGTATGAAAAGGCAGGAGCTGTCGATAAGACCCTGGAACGGCTGGGCGTCGACTATGTCGATCTGCTGTTCATCCATCAGCCGGCAGGCAATTATCTGGCCGGGTATGCGGCTATCGAACAGGCCTATCGCGACGGCAAGGCCCGTTCCCTGGGGATTTCCAATTTCCATGGCGACAAACTGGAAAAACTCCTGGCCCATGCCGATGTCAAGCCCCATGTCATCCAGCTGGAAACGCACCCGTACCACGTCTACGATGATATCATGGCCCGCCTGGCTGAATACGGTACGAAGCTCATGGGCTGGTATCCATTGGGGCATGGCGACCCGGAACTGCTCCGCGACCCAATCTTTACGGCATTGGCCGACAAGTATCACAAGAGTACGGCACAGATTATCCTGCGCTGGGCTGTCCAGCGGCAGTTCATCACCATCCCCGGCACGAAGAATCCGGACCATCTGCGCAGCAATTTCGACATCTTCGATTTTGCCCTGACTGATGAAGAAATGGCCGTTGTCAACGGGCTGAACGGGACGCGCCAGTACTACACGGCAACACCGGATTTAGAAGAACGCTATGCCAATATGCATCTGCCCTTTGAAGAGAAATAGGAGGAAATCATGGAATTTGTAACCTTGAATAATGGCGTCATCATGCCGAAATTAGGATTTGGTGTCTATCAGACGGCATCGGCTGAAACGGAAAAAGCCGTCAGTGAAGCCTTGGAAACGGGATACCGCCTCATCGATACGGCTGCGTCTTACAGAAATGAAGAAGGTGTCGGTGATGCCGTGCGTCAGAGCGGCATCCGCCGGGAAGAGTTATTCATCACGACGAAATTATGGGTCCAGGACCATGGCTATGATGCGACCCTGAAGGCCTTCGACGTGTCGATGAAAAAATTAGGCCTGGATTATTTGGATCTCTATTTGATCCACAAGCCCTATGGCGATTACTATGGGGCCTGGCGGGCCATGGAACGGCTCTATCAGGAAGGCCGTATCCGGGCCATCGGCGTTACCAGTTTCTGGAACGAACGGCTGGCAGACCTGGCCAACATGAATACCATCACGCCGGCTGTCAATCAGATTGAAACCAACGTATGGGACCAGAAATGGGCTGAAGAAGGCCTCATGAAAGAACTGGGCATCCAGCAGGAAGCATGGGCGCCCTTTGCTGAAGGGAACAACGATGTCTTCCATACGCAGCTTTTGAGGGACATCGCTGACAAACACGGCAAGACCGTCGGTCAGGTCATGCTGCGCTGGCTGCTCCAGCGGGATATCGTCGTCATCCCCAAGACGGTCCATAAAGCGCGGATGCAGGAAAACATCGATGTCTTCGACTTTACCCTCGATGAGGAAGACATGAAGGCCATCCGCATGCTGGATACGGGCAAGAGTACCATCTATGACGAAATGGACCCGCATATTGCCATGGCCATCGGTAAAATGACGATTCACGAGTAAGAAGAAGGGCTGGTGCACGAAGGCTTCTACCATCATGCGAGGTTCCTTTTACTTTATAGTTTGTAGAAGCTGATTTTAAATTTTTTACCATTTGCTGCAAACTAAAAACTACAAACTTAAAACTCAAAAAGGGGCTGTCTTAATGCGACAGCCTCTTTTTACTAGTCACGAGTCACTAACCACGAGCTACGACTCCCTCATAAGTATAAGGAAGGTGCATAAATATTGTGTTAATTTTGCGTAAGTACTGCGTAAGAAGCTGTGTAAAAATTGTGTCTTCATTGTGAAAAACTCTTGTCTGATTTGTGTAAAAAATAGGACGATAGATGGCGCAGGTACGCCGTTTCTTCGTCTTTTGACAGGCTAAAGCCTTTTTCGTATACTGGCCATGCAGACAAACGTAGGCTGTGCAGGATGTTTGTCCCGGACTGGCGCTGAGAGAGGAAACTAGGACCACTCGCCTGCAGCGGCATTTTGGGAATCCTGCGGTTCACTATTGTGAAAATAAGGAGGAATTTCTCATGATGAAGACAAAACTTGCATAACATCAAATCGTGGGGCGTCGGCGGCAGCTACGTCTTTGCGAAGAACGCTCAGTTCAACGTCTACCAGAGCTTTGCTTCTAAGTGGAAAGACAATAAGAACAACGCTACGGATCCGGAAGAACAGACCAGAGCTGAATTCGTATTTGCCTTCTACTATGGTATAGTTTTAATGGGGCTGTCGCACGAAGGCTTCTGCCATCGTGTGCAGTCCCTTTCTCTTTATAGTTTGTAATACGGAGTTTGTAGTTTGCAGAACAAATCTTTAAAGCCATCTGCTAATCTTTAGCCACTAGTTGCTAGCCACTAACCACTAACCACTTAAAAGGGCTTGTCGTTGTATGGCAGCCTTTTTTATGCGGGAAATGGTCTGGCAGCTTGTAGGGGCGCGCACGTGGCGAGCCCGTCAGGTATTGTGCGATACTTGTGAACCGGATTTGAGTGAACGGGCGCCCCACGTTGTTATGTGCAATAACATAGTTTACATAAATAGGGGTCTTCCCCCTACTGAAAAAAGTGATACTTTTAGGCATAAGA
>NZ_JBBMEU010000094.1:0-6180 GCF_040096415.1 Megasphaera intestinihominis | reverse complement strand
AACCTCTCAGACCGCCTTTGGCGGCCAGCTCCCCTATAAAGGGAGCCTTGTGCGGCCCGTTGCGAGATTTCATCACATCCTATTCGAGTATAATGGCAGGCTTTTACGAGCCACGAGCCACGAACCACGAGCCACGATTTTTTCCACGAGCCGAGGGTCACTCGAGGCTATGTATTCAATTTGAGTTTGTTGCCGCGCAGCGGCATTTGAATCCGAAAAAGTGAATCTGGAGATGTGACGTCATGTCCGATTCGGCACAACAGGCCAAAGCGCAGAAAAAAGCGTATGACGAGGCGTGCAAGAGGGTTCTTTCAGAGCGGGGCATTATGGCTCATATCCTGAAGGCCTGCACGGAAGAATTCAAGGATTGTGATTTGCAGGATATTGCCCAACGCTATATCCAGGGCGAACCGAGCATCAGCCGTATTGCGGTGGAACCGGAAGCTATTTCACCGCGCATCGAAAGCGAGCAGACGGAAGACAAATCCGGAACGGAAGGAACGGTCTATTACGATATCCGGTTTCATGCTGTAGCTCCCATTGATGGAAAGCGCATCCAGCTCATCATCAACCTGGAAGCGCAGAACGATTTCAATCCGGGTTATCCCTTGTTAAAGAGGGCCGTCTACTATTGCGGCCGCATGATTTCCAGTCAGTATGGTACGGTTTTCGTGAAATCCCATTACGAAAAAATCCAGAAGGTCTATTCCATCTGGATCTGTACGATGCCGACGAAAAAATGGGAGTACAATATTTCCAGTTACCAATTGATTGAGAAACATCTAATCGGTCATACACAGGCCGAGTGGAGCCATTACGATTTAATCAATATCGTCCTGGTCTGTCTGGGAAGCAAGAGCCATAAACAGCTAAAAGGCATCCTACGGCTGTTGAACATGCTGCTCTTGGATAACATCAGCTCTCAAGAAAAACAGAAACTATTGGAGAAAGAATTTGACGTAACAATGACACCGCACTTAGAGAAAGGAGTGGCAGCCATGTGTAACTTGAGCGAAGGTATCGAACGGCGTGGAGAATTACGTGGCCGTAAACTAGGTGAAGAAGTGGGAGAAAAACGTGGAGAACTACGCGGCAGGAAAATTGGAGAAAAAATTGGACAAGAACGCGGAGAAAAAACGGGAAGAAAAGCGCTCAGTGTATTGCTCCAGAAACTGATGCAAGAAGGCAGAAAAGAAGACGTCGACCGCGTCTTGCAGGACGATGAATACCAGGAACAATTGCTGCGGGAATATCATTTGAAATAAGAGGGTAATCATTTATGACGGCGTTGTCATATAAGACAGCGCCGTTTTGCGTTCTTCGGATTCAGATGCGGCTATGCCGGAAATAAACGAAGTTCGCTGGTTGCAGTTAGCAGACCGCAAAAATAGCCCCAATCGGGGCATTCGTAGGGGCCGACTTTTAACCTCTCAGACCGCCTTTGGCGGCCAGCTCCCCTATAAAGGGAGCCTTGTGCGGTCCGTTGCGAGATTTCATCACATCCTATTCGAGTATAATGGCAGGCTTTTACGAGCCACGAACCACGAGCCACGAGCCACGATTTTTTTCACGAGCCGAGGGTCACTCGAGGCGATGTTGTCAATTTGAATCTGTTGCCGCGCATTGGGGATGTACATAGGATTCACGCGGGACGCCCTTTGGGCGTCCCCTACAAATGCGACCGGCGGGGCCGTCAGGCCCCTATTCTATTTTCTCTTTCCAGCAGAGGAAGATTTCGACGGCCAGGGCGGCGAACCAGATGTTGCGGGCCAGGACGTTGATGATGCAGTACCAGCCGGATTTTCCCAGGTCGTGGTAGCGCCGTATCATGTAGGAGAAGTCGACGGGGATGAGGAGCAGGGCGATGAGGCACGAGGCGATGGTGTATTCCAGGGCCTGCGGTCCGCCTTGCGAGGCCAGGTGCTGGAGCCAGATGATGAGGCAGATGGGCAGGATGCTGAACAGGCGGAAGTGGAGATAGCGTTTGCGGCTGACTTTGCCTTTGAAGTCTAAATGGTTGCGGATGAGTACGCGAATAGGCGCGTCTTCGGCTATGATCAAGAGAAGGACCTCCTTTAGGGATAAGGGATTTTTCTCTACTATAGCACGAAAGACGCGCCTATTTCGATAGGGACGGGTAAAGTGGCCATGGCTGTCACGAAATGCCGGAAAAGTCAAAATTCTCCGGCCGCTGCCGCTTTCTTGAGGAGCGCCACGTTGTCCGTATCATATTCGATTTGTTCCGACCAGCGGCGTACCGCTTCGGGCAGATCGCCCGTGGCGGCGGCTGTGAGGGCGATGAAGTCCGTGCTGCGTCCGGCATAGGTGGCCAGGAAGTCTGACGGGACGTCGGCAAAGGTTTCCAGCTGGCGGTAGAAGATGTAATCGTATATGCGCTGATAGCGTCCGGCCGTCCCGGTGTTCCCGGTGAGGGCTGTGGAATCAGCTGAATTCGCTGTCTGCGCCTGTAAGGCTTTCAGCTGGGCCGTCCAGGCATCATCAATCGGTTCGGTACGGTCTAAGACGGCCAGGAGCCGTTCATGGTCCTTTTCAGCCGTGGCCGGTTCATACGTAAGCCCTTTGCGGGGAAGGGGATAGTCCAGCCATTTCAGCAACTGGGCCAGGCTGCCGATGGAGCGGCCTGTTTCACTGTCGCAGAAGGTGAGTGGCCCCGTTTCGCTGAGAAGCAGTTCACACGCCGCCTCACAGCAGAGGCCGACGCCACCGAGCTCGATGGCCTGGCTGCTGCCGTTTTCGACGACCTGGAAAAAACGCGGATGGAGAGCGCAGATATCGCAGAGGATATCGTCCCCGGCCTGGCGGATGAGCTGGCACAGGCCATCTGGGCGGAGAAAGGGACAGTTCCCTTCCGCCGTGAGGCAGAAATGCCAGCCGTCCGGTCCTTCGGCGATATGTTGGCGGATGGCCCCGCCTAAGGGGCCTTCGAGCTGCTGGTAGTAATCGGCCGTCACGTCGTCGATGTCGATGTCCCAGCCCCGGCAGCACGTGTGTTGGCAGGCGCTGGCTTTGCAGCGGAAACGTCCGTAGAAATCAGGAAGGATCATGATTAGAATTCATACGTAGTCCCCGGGTCGACGACCTGGACGGGGATGTTGTATTTCGTTTCCGTGAGCTTCTTGTATTCCTGAGGGTCTGCTTCGATGATCGGCCAGGTCTTGTAGTGGACGGGGATGACGAAGCGCGGCTGGACCCAGAGGGCGGCCAGGGCGGCGTCATCCATGCCCATAGTGAAGTTGTCGCCGATAGGCAGGATAGCGCAGTCGATTTGTCCGAAACGGTCGAGGATTTTCATGTCTGAGAAGAGGCCCGTATCGCCGGCATAGTAGATGCGTTTGCCGCCGAATTCGACGATAACACCGCAGGCCAGCCCTCCGGCAATGCCAGACCCGTGGAAGGCCGGGGTCAGCCGTACTTTGCCAAAGGGAAAATCCGCACTGCCGCCGACATGCATGGCATGGGCTTTACAGCCTGCTTCGCCCGCTTTGCCGGCTACTTCGGCGGTGCTGATGACCGTCGCGTCATTGGCTTTGGCAATGGCTTCGGTGTCGCCGTAGTGGTCGCCGTGGCAGTGGGTGACGATAATATACTGGCAGGCAATGTCTGTCGGACAGACCTGGGTCCAGGGATTGTCCGTAATGAACGGGTCAAAAAGAATCGTCGTCACGTCATCGGAAAGTGTGAATGCGGAATGACCGTAGTAAGTGAATTTCATGATAGCCTCTGCTCCTTAAAGACGAATTAGTCTTTTTCTGTACTGTTCAAACTCCATTTCTTCCATTCTTCGAACCAGCTCTTGACGTGTTCCTGCGGGAGGGAGCCACAGAAGGTGTTCTTCAAGGTCTTGCGGAGTTCACCTTCTTTTTCGCCCAGGGGATAGACGTCCTTGTATTCGTCATAGACGTTCCAGAAGTCGCGCATGTGCAGGTTGGCGTAGGTTTCGCCGTAAATCTTGTAGCACGTGTCGCAGAGCGTGATGAAGACGGCTTCGTCGTTGTGCTGGTTGGCATCGTCGAGGCCGCAGCAGCGTGTATACAGTTTGATTTTGCTGCCGAAGAGCTGACGCAGGTAATCGTAGACGTCGGAAACCATCTGGGGCTGCAGCTGCAGCAGCTTACAGCCGGGAGCGAAATACATGGGGTACTGGGCAATGTTGTCAAAGTTATCCATAATAATTGACACCTCTTTCTAAAATAAACAGAAACTTTACATTTCTATTAAATAATAACTATTATTTATAAGTATATCATAAAAAGGTCGGAAACGCAATGTTCCTCTTGTACTTCCTGCATAAATCCTGTACAATATCCCTTGGAGAGTGATATAAGTATGCATATCGTAATGGTAGAGCCGGAAATCCCCGGCAATACGGGCAATGTCGCCCGTTTATGCGCAGCCAATCATATTACGCTGCATTTGGTCAAGCCCCTGGGCTTTTCCATTGATGACAAGCATTTAAAACGGGCCGGTCTCGATTACTGGTCGCTCGTCGATGTCCAGATCCATGAGAATTTTCAGGAAGTCCTGGACAAATACAAGGATCATCGCTTTTTTTATTTGACGACGAAATCGGAACAGTGTTATGCCGATATCCAATTCCAATACGATGATATGCTCGTATTCGGGAAGGAAACGAAAGGCCTTCCGGAAGACCTCCTGAAAGCCAATCCGGAACGCTGCTTCCGCGTACCGATGGTCGAACAGGCGCGCAGCCTGAATTTGTCGAATACCGTCGCTATCGTATCGTATGAAGCGATGCGCCAGCTCGGTTTCCCGGGCATGGGCAAGAGCGGCATCGGTATCAAGAATCTTTAGCATTACAGAAATGATGAGGTGTAGAACGTGGAAATTTATGATAAAGCCCATGAGTTAGAGGCAGCTATCAAGGAATGTCAGGAATATAAGGATTTCGTCGCTGCCGGTCAGGAACTGGCCAAAGACGAAAAGACCAAGCATCTGGTCCGCGATTTCCTCATGCTCCAGGCCCAGCTGGCCTATGCCCAGTCTATGGGGGACAAACCGATCCGCAAGAAGATCGACCATCTCAACCAGATGGCAGAGTTCATTAAAAACAATCAGACCGCTGTGGAATATTTGAACCATTATAATAAATGGCAGTCCATGGCTGGCGAAGTGTTCCAGATTATTCAAAATGCAATGGCAGAAGGAATGAGCATCCTTGATCAATAAATATGCACTGACGACTTTCGTCTCCGAATTAAGTATCTCCGTTCCCATGGAACGGATCCTGCTGGACGAACCGATGAGCGAACACACGACCTTTGCCGTCGGCGGTCCGGCTGACGTCCTGATCTTGCCGGAATCGGTCAAGGAAATGTCGCTGGCCATCCGGGCAGCCCGGCGGCTGGACCTGCCGGTCACCGTCCTCGGCGGCGGCTCGAACGTCCTCGTCCGCGACGGGGGTATCCGCGGCGTCGTCATCCAGCTGAACACGATGAAGAAAGTATTGGCCTGCCACGACCGGAAGATCATGGCCAGTGCCGGTTTCATGCTGAAGGACATCTGTCAGTTCGCCCAGGAAAACAGCCTGACAGGCATCGAATTCGCCTGCGGTATCCCTGGGACCTTGGGCGGTGCCGTCTTCATGAACGCCGGGGCCTACGACGGGGAAATGAGCCACGTCGTATCGCGGGTCCGCACGGTCAACAGTACGGGCGGCGTCCATACGTATGATGCACCGAACCTGGGCTTTTCTTATCGCCAGAGCCGTTTCCAGAAATCCAAGGAATTCGTCGTCGAAGTCGAATTGACCCTGCGCAGCGGCGACCCCAAGGAAATCCAGGCCCGCATGGATGACCTCATGAACCGCCGCCGCAGCAAGCAGCCTTTGGAAATGCACAGCGCCGGCAGTACCTTCAAGCGGCCGCCGGGATACTATGCCGGGACCCTCATCGACCAGACGGGCCTCAAAGGCCTCTCCTGCGGCGATGCCCAGGTCTCGATGAAACACGCCGGCTTCGTCGTCAACACGGGGCACGCATCGGCCCGGGATGTCCTCAACGTCATCCACGAAGTCCAGAAACGCGTCGAAAAGGCTCACGGTGTCCACCTGGAACCGGAAGTCCGCATCATCGGCGAAGACTAAAAATTTAACTCCATCCACTAGTATGGAGTTTGTAGGGGGCGCCCGGGGGCGGGCCG
>NZ_JBBMEU010000093.1:0-6462 GCF_040096415.1 Megasphaera intestinihominis | reverse complement strand
TGGACCTGGACGGAGGAGAAGCCGGCATCATGGAAAATGGTTTCAAAGGTTTCCGGCGTCGGGTTATAGAGGTGGTAAAAAAAGAGGCTGTCGCGTTAAGACAGCCTCTTTTTGAGTATTAAGTTTGCAGTTTGTAGCAAATATTTTCAAATTTAAAGCCCTCTTCTACAAACTACAAACTCCGTACTACAAACTTTATTTCCAAAATTCTTCGGCTTTAGCGATGTTGGCGCGAATCGTAGCGCAGCAGGCTTTGAAGTCCTTCATTTCCTGTTCCGGCAGGTTATATTCGATGACTTCTTCGATGCCATTGGCGCCGATGACCGACGGGACACCGCAGAAGATGCCCGTTTCGCCGTATTCACCATCTAAAGGCGCGCTGGCTGCCATGATTTTCCGTTCATCCCGCAGGACGGCCCGGACCATGGTAGCTGCCGTCATACTGATGCCGTATTCCGTGCAGTGCTTGCCAGAATAGGTGACCCAGCCGGCATGGATGGTTTCATCCTGGACGCGGGCCTTATCGAAGACATAGGCCGGATTCTGTTCCAGTTCTGCCAGGGATTTACCGCCGAACTTGATGAGCGACCAGGGGACGATCTGGGAATTGCCGTGTTCCCCCATCATGTAGGCTGAGAAGGAATGATGATCCAAGCCGGTCTGCTGGGAAATGGCACTGACCAGGCGCGCGCTGTCCAGCCCCGTGCCGGTACCGAAAACATGACCTTTCGGAAGGCCGCTCTTCTTAGCGATGAGGTCCGTAATGACGTCACAAGGGTTGGTGATATTGATGATGATGCCCTGGAAGCCGCCGGCCATGACCTTGGGGATATAATCAGCGACCTGAGGCACAGTGAAATGCATTTCATCGTCGCGGTTCCCCGATGCGCAGAGCGTAATGTCGCCGATAGCATTGACGATGACGTCGCAGTCTGCCAATTCTTCATAGCTGGCAATCGTGTAATTGACACGATGAGGCATGAACATGACGGCATCCATCATATCCTGCCGTTCACTGACCAGTTTTTCCGACTTCACGTCGCATAACTTGACTTCATCGGCAATCCCGAGGACCCCTAAATTAAAAGCTACATGAGCCCCGACATGACCTAAGCCGATGACCCCTACCACACGTTTCTTAAAAGCCATACAAAACGCCTCCTGTTCACTATAGCATATAGAAAAAGTCTATTTATATATTATATCAAAAAAACACCCTCTTTGTCCGTTGTAATTACAACAATCCCTAGGCTCTCAATTTTACCTATTTATTTCATACTTTATACAAATCCAAAAAAATCCGGGCCTATAATGCAGTATGTAAAAATGTCAACTACGGTACAGGAGGCCAGGAATCATGACAAGCCCAAGCCGTCCAAAGCCCCCGCTGGGACGCTACGGTCCGCCAGGGAATCAACGACTTCATCGCGGCTTACGGCAAAGATTCGCCGAACTACGATAAAAACAATCATCCCTATGCCGTCTTCGATTTCGACAATACGACATCCATCCTCGACGTAGGCGAACAGTTGGAAGTCTGGCAGCTCGATCATCTGCAATTCGCCGTCCCGCCGACACAGATGAAGTCCGTCCTCATGATGGGGATCCCAGCTGATAAATTAGACGCCATCCGCGCAGCCGTTTCCTATTTCAAAGTCCCTGGCGTCAAAGATGTCCTGGCCATGACCAACAAAGTAGACGCCAATGGCCGTTACCTCAATCAGTACGATTACGACCTCCATCCCCAGACCCAGGGCGTCGGTAAAGCCGAAACACTGGCAAAAATCCTGGTACCGAAATACAAAGGCCACGGCCCCAGCTTCACGGCTATGGATTCCCAGGGGGATTTCAACTTCTGCACCGAATTCAAAGACACGAAAGAAGTCTTGGTCATCAACCGGACGCGCACCGATGACGCTGCCCTCTGCGCCGGCATTGCAGCTTACCAGAAAAAACACGGCATCGACCTCGCCGCAGCCAACAAAAATGGCGACAGCCTCTTCCTGATCCAGGGCCGTAACGAAAACAAAGGCGAATTCTGGAACGACGACAAGACCCTTCTCTTAGGCAAAAAGACGCATCCTACCTGTCCGATAAAGCCACCAAAGCCGAAACAGAACTCGAACAAGGAAAAACCATCGCCCAAGTATTGAAAGACAATACGAAATTAAAAGACAAATATCAGGGATATAAGACGCGGTAAAATCTGATTATCTCCTCAAAAAAAGGACTAGCACATGATATGGTCGAAACCTTCATGCGCTAGTCCTTTTAACTTTGATAGAGGCCTGACGGCCGGGCGTAAAGTCGTTCATCGAATTTTGGGGCCGACGGCCCCGCCGGTCGCAGACCGCAGTTCGCAGGCCGCCTCAGAGTCAAATGCCGCCTTGCGGCAACATATTCAGAATAACGACATCGCCTCGAGTGACCCTCGGCTCGTAAAAAATGCCCCGTCTGGGACCTTCGTTCATTTCTATCGCCTGATTGCGATTCCGTAGGGGACGTCCCAAAGGGCGTACCGCCGCGACTTGTGTGAATAGCCGGTGCCATGACAGATGCTCGTGGCTCGTAAAAGCCTGCCATTATACTCAGATGGGCTGTGATGAAATCTCGCAACGGGCCACAAGGCTCCCTTTATAGGGGAGCTGGCCGCCAAAGGCGGTCTGAGAGGTTAAAGGTCGGCCCCTATGAATGCCCCGATTGGGGCTATTTTTGCAGTCTGCTACCTGCGACCAGCGCGCTTCGTTTATTTCATGAGTTTATCACGGCATAGCCACATCTGAATCCGAGGAAAGCAAAAAGAGGCTGTCGCATTAAGATAGCCTCTTTTTGAGTATTAAGTTTGCAGTTTTTAGTTTTTAGTGAATGGTTTTAAATTTAAAGCTATTTTCTACAAACTACAAGCTTCGTACTACAAACTTTAAAGAGAAAGGGGCTTCGCATGATGGCAGAAACCTTCGTGCGACAGCCCTTTTCCATAATAAGCCTCAGCCGAAGACTTCAAAGATGACGATGAACAAGGCCATCAGTCCCAGGCCCAATCCCAGGGAATAGGCACAGAGTTTTTTTTCGATGGGCTGCAAGGGGAAATATTCGTCTGCATCCCGTTCGAGCTGTCCCGTATGGGTCGCAGCGTCTGTCGGGGTTACGGTTTGGTTGTAGTAATATTCGTCAGCCGTCGATGCGGCAGAAGTGATTCGCGATGCCATAGCAATTAATCCTTTCTATGATGAAGTTATAATGTCGGCGGAACAATGCCGTGATAGAAGATGTAAGAAATGAACAGGCCGACCCAGATGATGAAGCCGACGAGGGCTACGGCATAGACGCCGATGACACGGCCCAGGCCGGATTTCCAGAGCTTGCGTACATTCGTTACCAGGCCGATAGAGAAGAAGCAGAGGCCAAAGAAGACGGCCCGCAGGAGGTTAGCCTGTCCGGCGCCGGCTTTCGCAGCGTCGACGATGCCCGGCTGCAGCCAGCCAGCTGCAAAAATGACGACCAGGGCCAGGACGAAACCGATGATGAATTTCGGGAAGCGTTCCCAGATTTCCCGTTTGGAAACCTTGCCAGCCCCGGATGCGACGGCTGCCCGCGGGTCATTGAGATGGTAAATGGACCAGACGATAGCCAAGATGAAGGACCAGACGCCGATGAAAACGTCGATGAAGACCTTGGACGTCGTCGCAGCCATGAGGATCCAGCCTTCCTGGTAATTGACGCCGAATTGCTGGAGCGCACTGTTGCGGATGAGCGTATCTGCGATTGCCCCGGATGCGACGGCACCGCCATCACTCTTGACGACCAGGCCCAGCCAGGACCCGGCGACCATCGGTTCACTGGGCAGGAAATAAGCAGCTGCAAAGGGCAGGATGAGCAATTCTACGGCAACGAAGACGATGATGACCGATGCCAGGATAGTCGGGATGATCTGGCGCGCCTTGATGGCACTGCCCGTAGCAATCGCTGCGGCGACACCACAGATGGAAATGCCCGACGCCATGGGAGCTGCCCATTCCGGCGTGAATTTAAAGAATTTCCGGGCCACGAAATAGACGATAGGCCAGTAAATCAGGTAGGCTTCGACGACGGCGCACATGCCGCGGACGATGACCGTACCGGCCAGCCCCAGGGCACTGATGGCCTGGATGCCGATATTCATGCCCAAAATGACGATGCCCGTCTTGATGTACCATTCCGGTTTGGCAGCATCAGATAAGAAACGCGTCACTTTCGGGAAAAAATTACCGATGACCAGCCCGGCCAGCAGGGCAATGACAAAGCCCAATTCGCCAAGACTCAAGGACCAGCCGATGTTAAAAGCTTCCCGCTTATTCGGCGTCGCTGCCAGATAAGCATAATTGCCGATGACCGTCGCCGCCATGGTGATCCAGTAAATCACGGTATAACCGGCGACGAATTTCTTGACCTTCGTCCCCATGAAATACGCACCGATAGACGTTACGACCAGGGTAAATACATACGTCGCCACTAACGACCCGATACTGCCGAGCCAGGCAAACCCTTTCGACCCCGGCCCGACCGCCTTGGACGGGTCGATCCAGACACCGAACTTAGCAGCCCAGCCGAGCAAATCGATGTGCCAGATCTGTCCGGCACCGAGGACGACGATAAATAATCCGAGCCATACGGCCCACCAGTCTTCGCTTCGCAACAGGCCCGACCGGTTGACGGCCTGTGCAGATACTTCGTTACTCATACGGACACCCCTTTTACAAAATAAATAAAGACGTGCCGATGACAAAGCCATAAAAAAAGCGCGCCATCAGCTACAGATGACGCGCAAAATCCCTTCCATTTCTCGCTCATCTGCCGGGAAAACTCCCGCTGGAATTGGCACCTTCCGTCCCCACGGAGGTTGCCGCAGCATCATAGGGCCAGTCCCTCAACTGCTCTGGATGATTGATATTCATTCATCAAACATATAAAATGTTTACCCAAATAGTACACTATTAGGTATGTTCTGTCAATACTTTCATTTGAAAATAAAGTATAAAGTGAAAAGATTCTCAGAAGTGCCGACCAATCGGGAGATACAAGACAGTGGCCAGCTTAATCCGTTTCTGGCCCGAAATCCCAAAAGCCGGTCCCCGTTTCTGGGTCATATTTCCGCCGAATCCGTCCTTCTATAACGGGGCGCAATTCGATTTCTGCCGTGTACAGTACCTCTATCGATTTGATGTGCCCTGCCGCAACGTGATGTTCCCCATCCTGTTTATAAGAAAAAGCAGCGTGAGTATGATGAAAATAAGTTCCATCATCATCGCTGACGATATTGCCTGTCAACGAAACCAGCTCCAGCATCCCCTTCAGCTCTTGAACTTCAAAACTGCCCGTTTCTGGGATGAACGTCTGTATTTCTGCCGAACGGCACCCGCCGATGCCCGAAAAAATGGCCGATGCAATCTGTTCTTTCTGACAGATTCCCAGAATCGTGCTGATGATTTCATCCCCCTTATCCATCCGGATATAATAAGTTTCACCAAATTTGCGATAATCCATACGTCATGCCTCCTGTAATATCATAACCTACTGCCACTGTAAGACCGGCACCAGAAAAGAGACTTGTTAGTTCGTTTGTAGAGTACCCTCTCTATTGATCCATATAGGCTGTAATCGAAACGATTTTACCATTCTCCACACCAAAGCTCAATCCACACATTCCCGAAGGATGAGTGAAAATAAGTAATTTCTTCATAATAACGCCCTTCCCGTTTCACAAGCGCTTACAATTTTCCAAGAGTCTTCAACGCATAGAAACCACAGCTAGCCAATTGTTCCATGTGAGATTGTTGTTGCAAGCCGAATTCCCATTGATGCCACTGGTCTTCGCTTTCAAGTTTCCAAAAACCTAAGTCCGAATGAGGCCTATTGTCATAAACAAAAGTATACGCCGTACCGTCATCATCAATAACGTTGATTGCTGAACGGCTATAAGATTGAACCATCCCAAGATTAACAGCAGAGCTTTCATCTGCATAAAAGGCAAACACTGTATTTCCTATCAATAAAGTTCCAGTAAGTAGCAACATACTTACAATTCGTTTCATCATATGCCTCATCCTCCTTAAAAAGACTTACCTCTCAATCTCAATATATGCTATATAGATTCTACAAAAAACTTATAAAGTCCTGCAAAGGAAATTTGTAAATTCAGAATTAATGACACATCATGTGATTCGTGATTCATAAAGACCTGCCATTATATCAGAACAGGCTACGGTAAAATCTCACAGCGGGCCGCCCTGTCCTGGTCGGCGCCTACGCACAAGGCCGTTGGCCGTGTATATTTTGTATCCGGTGAACGTTGTTTCCATTTATCGCCTGGCTGCGATTCTGTAGGGGGCGTCCTGATAAAGGCGGACAGCTACAGCTGTCCGTTTTGGAAACCGTCAGGCGCCTTCTTATGGTCGGCGCCTGACGGGCCAAAAAGGCCGCGTG
>NZ_JBBMEU010000092.1:0-6683 GCF_040096415.1 Megasphaera intestinihominis | reverse complement strand
GCATCGAACCTGCGAAATCCATCGCCATTGATGCCCCTACCTAAGAGGAAGGAGTCTTCTGGCGAAACTATGATAAAATAGTGTAATCCTCTGACGAAAAAATAGTAGCGAATGCGAGTATATTCTCTCCTATTATCGCATTTTTGTTCATGTAAATGCAAGGTAAAATAGAAAACAAATTCAGAAATATGACCTTTTATGTATACTATATTTTGCATAAAAATTATAGCCTGTTTTAAGGCTATACGCAAAGTGAAAATATGTAAATATTTAGTTGAAATAATGTGCTAGGTGATGTATGATGAAATCACAGAAAATCCTCTATGCAGGTAGCGAAAGAAGATACCAGTGTAATTGATGAAAGGAGCAATGTTATTATGCAAGACAAGCAATACGTCATGGCCCTTGATGCCGGCACCACGAGTAATCGCGCTATTATTTTCGACAATGAATCACATATCGTCAGCGTCAGCCAGAAAGAATTCACTCAGTATTTCCCGAAACCGGGCTGGGTAGAACATGACGCCAATGAAATTTTCCACAGCATGGTCGAAGTCATGCGCGAAGCCCTGGAACAGGCCAATATGACGGCTAGTGAAATCTCGGCTATCGGTATTACTAACCAGCGTGAAACGACGGTCGTCTGGGACAAGAACACAGGCGACCCCGTGTACAACGCCATCGTATGGCAGTCCCGCCAGACCGCGCCGATTTGTGAAGACCTCAAAGCCCGCGGCCTGGTCGATGAATTCCGTGAAAAGACGGGCCTGGTCATCGATGCCTACTTCTCGGGCACGAAGGTCAAATGGATTTTGGACAATGTCGAAGGCGCCCGGGAAAAAGCCGAAAAAGGCGATCTCCTCTTCGGGACCATCGACTGCTGGCTGGTCTGGAAACTGACAGGTGGCCAAGTCCACATCACCGACTATTCCAACGCATCCCGTACACTTATGTTCAACATCAAAGAACTGAAGTGGGATGACCAGCTTCTTGAATATTTAACCGTTCCTAAATGCATGCTCCCGGAAGTCCGCCCGTCCAGTGAAGTCTATGGCTGCACGGATCCGGCTATCCTCGGCGGTCCGGTCAACATCGCCGGTATCGCCGGTGACCAGCAGGCGGCTCTCTTTGGTCAGACCTGCTATGAACCGGGTATGGCCAAGAACACCTACGGTACAGGCTGCTTCATGCTCATGAACACAGGCACGACGCCGATTCCTTCCAAGAACGGCCTGGTCACGACCATTGCCTGGGGCCTTGACGGCAAAGTCGAATATGCCCTGGAAGGTTCTATCTTCGTCGCCGGTTCGGCTATTCAGTGGCTCCGCGACGGCCTGCGCCTCATCGACACGGCTCCTGATTCGGAATGGGTCGCTAAACGCGTTCCCGACTCGGACGGCGTCTATGTCGTACCGGCATTCGTCGGTCTCGGCGCTCCCTACTGGGATATGGATGCCCGCGGCTTGATCATCGGCATCACGCGCGGTACTAAGAAATCTCACATCGTTCGTGCAACTCTCGATTCTATGGCTTACCAGACGAAAGATGTCCTCGGCGCCATGGAAGCAGACTCTGGCATCAAACTGGCTGCCCTCAAAGTCGACGGCGGAGCTGTTGCCAACAACATGCTCATGCAGTTCCAGGCCGATATCCTCGGCGTTCCTGTCGATCGTCCGCAGGTCATCGAAACGACGGCTCTCGGCGCCGCTTATCTGGCTGGCCTGGCTGTCGGCGTATGGGATTCCAAAGAAGAACTCGTATCGAGCTGGAAACTCCAGAATCGTTTCGAACCGACCATGGATCCTGAAAAAGCAGCAGGGTATTATAAAGGCTGGCGCAAAGCTGTCAAACATGCAATGCACTGGCTTAGTGATGAAGACTAAGAGAGAGGTGCTGGAATCATGATGTTTGACAACTTATTAGGAGAATTTATCGGGACGATGGTCCTCATCGTCTTCGGGGCCGGCGTCTGCGCCTGCAACACGCTGACCAAATCGAAAGGCCAGAACGGCGGCTGGATTTGTATAACCGCAGGATGGGGTTTCGCCGTAACCCTCGGCGTTTACACGGCAACGACCCTCGGTGCTCCGCAGGGTGACCTGAACCCGGCTGTTACGCTCGGCAAGACGATGATCGGGATTTACAGTGTTCCTCAGTTCTTCGCCACGTCCATCGCTCAGATCCTGGGCGGTATCCTCGGCGCAGCTATCGTCTGGCTGGCTTACCTGCCCCATTGGGCTGAAACGGAAGATAAACCGGCGAAACTCGGTATCTTCTGCACGGCTCCGGCTATCCGCAACTATCCGGCCAACTTCCTTTGTGAATTCATTGCTACTTTCTTCCTGATGTTCGTTATCTGGATGATTTTCTCCAATAAAGTCGGTGCCATTCCTCCTGGAGTCGGCCCGTATATCGTCGGCATCCTCATCTGGGCTTTGGGTATGAGCCTTGGCGGTCCTACGGGGTACGCCATGAACCCGGCTCGAGATTTGGGTCCTCGTATTGCTCATGCTATCCTGCCGATTGCCGGTAAAGGCGGTTCGGACTGGGATTATGCTTGGGTTCCTGTTTTCGGCCCGCTGGCTGGTGCCTTTGCTGCCTACGTCGTAGCCATGGCTTTACATGTCTTCTGATTTATTTAATATATGGTTTTGGGAAAGGGCTTGTCATTCATCGGCAAGCCCTCTCCTTTACTTAAGTTTATAAATTTGTTTATAAATTTTGAACATAATTTCATACTTAATCAAAGGTAATATTCCTATATTTTTGCATGAAAAAATAGTATAAGTTGGCTGCGTGAAAATATGTAAAAATAGTCTTGCAATTATTTTCACAAACCGATATAATAAGGGCATCAAAGATAGTGATACTTGGTATTTACAGAGAAAGAGGTTGTGAACATGACAAAACAAGCAGATGTCGTCGTAATTGGCGGCGGTATTACCGGCACAGCCATTTTGCACGAACTGGCAAAGTACAATCTTCGTGCAGTCCTGGTTGAACAGGAACCGGAACTGGCTGCCGGCACGACAAAGGCCAACAGTGCCATCCTTCACGCAGGTTTCGATGCGCCTACGGGTAGTATGAAGGCCCGCATGAATGTTGCAGGCAATGCGATGTATCATGAATTGAAAGACGAATTGGATCTGGACATCCGCTGGTCCGGCTCGTATGTAGCCGCCCTCGACGATGAACAGATGGACGTCCTCAAGGAACTCCTCGAACGGGGCAATGCCAATGGCGTTCCGGGACTGAAAATCGTCAGCGGCGACGAAATGCGCAAAGAAGAACCGAATGTCAGCAAGGACATCAAAGGCGCACTCTGGGCTCCGACTGCCGGTATCTGCTGGCCTTTCGGCCTGGCCCTGGCTTTTGCTGAAAATGCCGTCATCAACGGCGCTGAAGTCATCCGTGAATGTCAGGTCACGGGCATTACCGTAGAAGACGGTGCCGTCAAAGCCGTCGAAACGGACAAGGGTACTATCGAAACGAAATACGTCATCAATGCCGCCGGCGTCCATGCCGACGAAATCAGCCGCCTTGCCGGGGACGATACCTTTAAGATCCATCCGCGCCGCGGCGAATACATCCTCTTTGATAAAACGGCTCAGAAAGACCTCGTTTACTCGCCGATTTTCCCGACACCGACGAAAATGGGCAAAGGCATCCTGGTCTGCGCGACGACGCATGGCAACGTCTTCGTCGGCCCGAATGCCCAGGATATGCCAGATGAAGAAAAAGACGACACGGCCGTTACCATTCCGGGCATGGACGACATCCTGGACAAAGCCCGCCGCCTGGTCCCGAACATCCCTGTAGGCGCTACCATTACGGAATTTGCCGGCGTCCGCGCCGTATCCAGCACGGGCGACTTCATCCTCGGCCCGTCGGAAAAGACGAAAGGCCTCATCCAGGCTGCCGGCATCCAGTCTCCGGGCCTGACTTCGGCTCCGGCTATCGCCAAATACCTCGTCGACGGCATCGTCGCTGAAACCGGTGCGACAGCCAAGACGGACTATAAGAAAGGCCGTCCGGCTCAGCCCTGCTTCCGCATGATGGCTGAAGCTGACCAGAAAGCCCTCATCGCCAAGGATCCCCGTTATGGCCGCGTCATCTGTCGCTGCGAAACGATTACGGAAGGGGAAATCGTCGATGCCATCCATCGCCCCGTCGGTGCCCGCACCGTCGACGGTGTCAAACGCCGCACGCGTGCCGGCATGGGCCGCTGCCAGGGTGGCTTCTGCGGACCTCGTGTTACACAGATTTTGTCCCGTGAATTGAACATCCCCGTTACGGAAGTACGGAAAGAAATGCGTAATTCTTACATGTTCTACAACAAAGAAAGCGGAGGTAAGGCATAATGGGTGAACAACTTTATGATATTATCATCGTTGGCGGCGGCCCGGCAGGCTTATCCGCTGCCTACAGCGCTTGGCAGAACGGCGCTAAAAAAATTCTCGTCCTCGAACGTGACCGCGAAGCTGGCGGCATCCTCCAGCAGTGCATCCACAATGGTTTCGGCCTCCATCACTTCAAAGAAGAACTGACCGGCCCGGGCTACGCACAGCGCTGCTATGACCTGGTCAAGGATAAACCGGAAATCGAAATCCTCGTCGACACCATGGTCCTCAGCGTCAATCCCGACAAGACCGTTACGGCTGTCAGCCCGGCTCACGGCCTGATGAAAGTACAGGGCAAGACGATCATCCTCACCATGGGCTGCCGCGAACGTACACGCGGTGCCATCCGTATCCCCGGTTATCGTCCGGCTGGCGTCTTTACGGCCGGTGCAGCGCAGCGCATGGTCAACATGGAAGGCTATCTGCCCGGTAAGAAAATCGTCATCCTCGGCAGTGGCGACATCGGCCTCATCATGGCCCGCCGCATGACCCTGGAAGGCTGTAAAGTCCAGGCTGTCCTGGAAATCTGCCCCTTCTCGAACGGCTTGACCCGTAATATGGTACAATGTCTGTATGACTATGATATTCCTTTGTATCTGTCTCATACCATTACGGCCATCCACGGCAAAGACCGGGTCAACGGCATTACGGCCGCCAAAGTCGACGACCATATGAAACCCATTCCGGGCACGGAATTCGACATCGACTGCGATACGCTGCTCCTGTCCGTCGGCCTGATCCCGGAAAATGAATTGTCCCGCGGCTTGGGGCTGGCTATGTATCCGCTCACCAATGGTCCTATCGTCGACCAGCATCGTGAAACGAGCATCCCTGGCATCTTTGCAGCCGGCAACGTCGTCCACGTCCATGACCTGGTAGACTTCGTATCGGAAGAAGCTGAAATTGCCGGTAAATACGCTGCCCTCAAGGCACAGGAACAGCTGCCGGAAGACGTAGCCGACGTCAAGGTCGAAGCCATCGACGAAGTCCGCACCTGCGTTCCCCAGCACGTCCGCGCTACGGCAGAAGGCGAAACGATCCGCTTGTTCATGCGTGTCCGCAAACCCATGAAGAAAGTCCGCCTCACTGTCAAGAGCGGTGACGATACGTTGCTGACGAAAGTCCTCCCCGTCGCCAAACCGAGTGAAATGATCGCCGTCAACGTACCGGCTGAAAAAGCCAAGGGCCATCATGCGGATTGGACCGTTTCCGTAAAGGAGGAAGCATAACATGAGTGTAGAAACGAAACAACTGAACTGCATCAACTGCCCGCTGGGCTGCCTGCTTACTGTTACCCTGGAAGACGGTAAGATTACCAAGGTCACAGGCAATACGTGCCCGCGCGGTGAAAAATATGCCCATCAGGAATTGACCGACCCGCAGCGCATGCTGACCTCGACGGTCCGCATCGAAGGCGGCGAACTGCCGCTCCTGCCGGTCGTATCCAAGACGACGTTGCCGAAAGGCAAAATCCTCGACTGTGCAGCAGCCCTGCGCAGCGTCGAAGTCAAAGCCCCGGTCCATACAGGCGACGTCATCGTCAAAGATATCCTGGGCCTCGGCGTAGATATCGTGGCCAGCCGCGATATGGGCAAAGAATAAGCATCGGTACCAATATTCCCTCTTACATATACCAGAAAGGGGCTGTCGCATGTACGACAGCCCCTTTCCGTTGCTCGTTGTTCGTGGCTAGTGGCTAGCGAAAAGAGGTTGCAGGGGTCGTCCTCTACAGCGATCTTCTTCAGCAGCCGTCCTGTCGTTTTTTACAGTCATGCCCTGACGGGCTGAAAAGGCACGTGCTTTAGAGGGACTCATTAATTTGCTTGATTTATTAGGCGAACATGGTACAATAAAAACAGAGATAGTCCGATGGTGGTACATCGGTCTCCTCTGTGGTTTATGTTTGAAGAAGGCCGTGTACCGCGAGTACGCGGTTTTTTTCATGCTAAAGGTTTATCGCTTCGTTGCTGAAATAATCAGCACTATAAGAGTTGCGAATGCAATCATCAATGACAATGCTTCGTATACACTCATGCTGATCACCTCGCTTTCGCGAGGGAAACCGAATACATTGAACTATCTCATGGAGTTCAGTATACCAGATTTACTACCAGGCTTCAAGGAAAAGCCATTGTTCGTAATTCATAAAGCCATACCATCATTATCGAATAGGTTGTGGTGAAATCTCGCAGCGGGCCGCCCATCCTCTGCTGTCCGTTTCAGCAGCCATCTTGCGCCTTCCGTTGGTCGGCACCCGATGGGCTGGAAAGGCTCTGGGAGATC
>NZ_JBBMEU010000091.1:0-6802 GCF_040096415.1 Megasphaera intestinihominis | reverse complement strand
CCCCCCCCCCCCCCCCCCCCCCCCCAGGCCACCTCGGGCTCAGATGCCGCTGCGCGGCAACAGATTCAGCGTAACAACATCACCTCGAGTGACCCTCGGCTCGTGGAAAAGGCCGTCGTTCGTGATTCGTAAAAATATACCATCAAAACTGTATAGGCTGTGGTCAAATCTCTCTAGCGGGCTTCCCACGTGGAAGCCCCTACTACAGGTCGGCGGTCTGTACCTGAAAAAGGCCCGTCATCTGGCGACGGGCCTTTTTCAGTATCTATGAGGTAAATTTAGGTTGGAGCCTAGCGGATGGAGACGTCTTCGCCGGCGAGGATGCGTTTCATCGTACGGGCCGGGCACATCTTACCACACATGGTGCAGGTGCCTTCACATTCCGGTTTACTCGATTCGTAATAGCTGCGGGCCTTTTCCGGGTCGATGGACAGGGAAATCATCTTGTCGAAGTCGACGTCGACGCGGGCTTTGCTCATGGCGTCATCCCATTCCTGAGCGCCCGGGATGCCCTTGACCAAGTCGGCAGCGTGGGCTGCGATGCGGGCAGCGATGATGCCTTCCTTGACGTCGTCGACGGTCGGCAGGCGCAGGTGTTCAGCCGGTGTGACATAGCAGAGGAAGTCGGCACCGCAGGAAGCGGCGATGGCACCACCGATGGCGCTGGTGATGTGGTCATAGCCCGGTGCGATGTCCGTGACCAAGGGCCCGAGGACGTAGAACGGAGCGCCGTGGCACAGGCGTTTTTCAATCTTCATGTTGGCTGCGATTTCGTTGAGGACCATGTGGCCCGGGCCTTCGATCATGACCTGGACGTTGTGGGCCCAGGCGCGTTTGGTCAATTCGCCCAAGGTGATGAGTTCTTCGATCTGAGCGGCGTCGGTAGCGTCATGGGTACAGCCTGGACGGCAGGCATCGCCGAGGCTGAGGGTGACGTCGTATTTTTCACAGATGTCGAGGAGACGGTCATAATATTCGTAGAACGGGTTTTCCTGGTTGTTCATTTCCATCCAGGCGAAGAGCAGCGAACCGCCGCGGGAAACGACGTTGGTCAGGCGCGGGTTGTCTTTGATGCGCTGTGCCGTCTTGCGGTTCATGCCGCAGTGGATGGTCATGAAGTCGACGCCATCTTCTGCGTGCTGTTCGACGACGGAGAAGAATTCATCGACGGTAATGTCTTTCAAGTCTTTTTCCAGCATGCCGACCGCATCGTACATGGGGACCGTGCCGATCATGGCCGTAGACATCTTGACCAGTTTGCGGCGGAAGTCACGGGTCTTGCCGAAATTGGACAAGTCCATGATAGCTTCTGCTTTCATGTCGATGGCATTCTGGACTTTCTGCAGTTCTTCTTCATGGTTGTTGTGTTCCGGAGAAACGCCGAGGTTGACATTGATTTTCGTGCGGCAGTCCTGGCCGACAGCTTCCGGCGACAGGCTGGTATGGACTTTGTTGGCCGGAATGGCGACTTTCCCGCTGGCGACGAGGGCCATGAGTTTTTCAACGGGCATGTGTTCCTTTTCAGCGACAATCTTCATCTGCGGCGTGACGATGCCTTTGCGGGCAGCGTCCATCTGTGTTGTGTAATCCATTACAAACATCCTTCCTATATAAAAATAATCCTTAATGCAATAAAAAAAGCTCGCCTGGCGGTCCTCCGCAGGTGAGCTTTATAATCCCGTAAAGCTTCCCTACGGCGGCATTACCCGCATCAGGTAAAGGGTCAAGTGTAATCCGTCACTTTTCTCAGCCCGAAGGCTCCCCTAGCTTTTTCTATGTATCTGTGGCTATTATAGTACGCCGCGAAAAAAAATGCAACACTTTCGTAACATTTATCATAGACAATTTCGCCATTTTATCCCACATAGACGTACATCCCCCTGCCGTGGTATAATAGGAATATCTTAAAAAGGAGGTCTTAACTTATGAAATATAAACCCTTGAAAGGCCTTGTCGTCGCCGCTATGCTGGCATCGTCCCTGGTCCTGGCTGCGCCCCAGGCCCTGGCAGCTGGTCCGGAACCGTCTGTCGTTACCGTCACGGGCTATGCCCAGCAAGAAGTCGCCCCGGATACGGCTTATGTCACTATCGGCACAACCAGTACCGACGCCGATGCCCAGCAGGCCCGGACCAAGAATAATCTGGCCATGAACCAGGTCACGAATGCCTTGAAGGCCATGGGTATCCCAGCGGAAAACATGAAGACCACGGGCTTCTATATGTCACCGAACTATGACATGAAGGGCCAGAAAGTCACGTCGTATACGGTGACCAACAGCCTGGAAGTCAAACTGACCGACCTCACTATGGTATCGCAGGTCATCAACAAGGCCGGCAGCCTCGGTGCCAACCAGATCAACAACGTCCGTTTTACCAATGAACACGCCGACCAGATCAAGGAAAACCTGATCAAAGAAGCCGTCCACAACGGTCAGCGCGCTGCCCAGGCCGCAGCTGAAGCCGCTGGCAGCCAGCTCGGTGCCGTCAAGGAAATCAACATTTCCGGTACGAGCCCGTCGTACAGCCGCGTCTACGGCGCTGCCATGAGCCTGCGGGCCGTCAACAAGATGGAAGCCGACTCGACACCAGTCGAAGCCGGCACCAACACCCTCAGCCAAAGCGTCAGCCTGACTTATTATCTGCAGTAAGCCGGACCGCGACCGTATCGTAAGCACGACCACGTGGCCTCACAAACCGCATTGTAGGGGCGACCACGTGGGGCGCCCGTCCAGAAGAGTTATTATATACACATCACACATGATTTGCGGGACGCCCTCTGGGCGTCCCCTACGAGCCACGAAAAAAAGGTTTTGTCCTTTGATGACAAAACCTTTTTTCTTTCCCCAAAATATGCTATGATAATACTGTTCTACCATAATAAAATAAGTTCTGAATCATGGAGGCCAGACAAGATGAAAGAATACACCCCTTTTAAATCCGGTAAAGTACGCGAAGTCTATGACGCAGGTGACAGCATTATCATGGTCGCAACGGACCGCATCTCCGCTTTCGACCACATCCTTAAGAACAAAATCACCAAAAAGGGCGCCATCCTCACGCAGATGTCCAAGTTTTGGTTCGATATGACGTCGGATATCATCCCGAACCACATGATTTCCGTCGACAACGCTGACATGCCGGAATTCTTCCAGCAGGAACAGTTCATCGGCAACAGCATGAAATGCCAGAAACTGACTATGATTCCCATGGAATGTATCGTCCGTGGCTACATCACTGGCAGCGGCTGGGAAAGCTATCAGAAGAATGGCACCGTTTGCGGCATCAAACTGCCGGCAGGTCTCAAAGAATCAGAAAAACTCCCGGAACCGATCTTCACACCGAGCACGAAAGCCGAACTCGGCGACCATGATGAAAACGTCTCTCTCGAAGAAGGCGCTGCTTTCATCGACAAGACCTTCCCGGGAAAAGGCAAGGAATACGCTGAAAAAATCCGCGATTACACCTTGGCCCTGTATAAAAAATGTGCTGAATACGCCCTCTCCAAAGGCATCATCATTGCCGATACGAAGTTTGAATTCGGCCTCGATGACAAAGGCAATATCGTCTTGGGCGACGAAATGCTCACGCCGGACAGCTCCCGCTTCTGGCCCCTCGAAGGCTACAAAGCCGGCCAGAGCCAGCCGTCGTATGACAAACAGTTCGTCCGTGACTGGCTCAAAGCCAACCCGGACAGCGACTACCTCCTGCCCCAGGACGTCATCGACAAGACCATTGCCAAATACAAAGAAGCCTACGAAATGCTCACTGGGAAAGCCTTCGACAAGTAGTTCGTGGCTCGTGGCTCTAAGGCCCGCCGCGAATCTTGTGAACTCGCTTTTGGCACTGTAGGGGTCGCCACGTGCGAGCCCCTACAATGAAAAAAATTTACAACAATTTAAAACAAAAAAAAGAAACCGTGCATGATGGCAGAAACCATTATGCACGGTCTTTTTTACGCCCCAAAGCTCTGTTCAGTGCGGTTGATGATTTCGTCCTGCAGGGCTTTGTCCAGGTTGTTGAAGTAATCGCTGTAGCCGGCGACGCGGACGATGAGGTTTTCGTATTGTTCCGGGTGGCGCTGGGCATCGAGGAGGGTTTCCCTGTCGACGACGTTGAACTGGATGTGATGGCCGTCCATGGTGAAGTACGACCGGACCAGGGCAGCCAGGCAAGCCAGGCCTTTCGGGCCGGCGACGACGGACGGCGTGAATTTCTGATTGAGCAGAGCGCCGCCAGTCTTGAGCTGTTCCAGTTTGGCACAGGACTTGATGACCGCCGTCGGTCCGTGGGTATCAGCGCCCTTTTCCGGCGAAATACCATCGGGCAGGGGCACATGGGCCCGGCGGCCGTTAGGGCTGGCGCCCATGACCTGGCCAAAGTAGACGTGACACGTCGTCGGCAGGAATTCGACGACCGTCTTCGAGCCTTTCGGCGTCGGCCTGCCGGCAATAGTTGCTTGCAGAGCCCGGTCGACGTCGTGGAGGATAGCGTCGGCGTAGTCATCATCGTTGCCGTACTTCGGCGTATGATGGAGGACGACGTCGAGCAAGGCATCGTCGCCGTCGAAGTCCCGGTCGCAGGCGGTGATGATGTCTTCCATGGTGAACCGCCGCTGTTCAAAGACCTGCTGTTTCAGCACGGCCAGGGAATCTGTAATGGTCGCAATGCCGACACACTGGATATAACTCGTGTTATATCGGGCGCCGCCGGCATTGTAGTCCTTCCCATTGGCAATGCAGTCGTCGGTGATGACTGACAGCAGCGGCACGGGCATGTACTGCATATAGAGCCGTTCGATGAGGTTATTGCCGACCACTTTGACATCGACGACGTATTTCAGTTCTTTCAGGAAAGCCTGCCATACATCGTCATATGACGCAAACTGCAACGGGTCGCCGACGTCGATACCTGCCTTTTCCCCGGTATAGGCATCATAGCCGCGATGCAGGGCCAGTTCCAGGACCTTGGGGATATTGAGATAGCCCGTCAGGACATAGGCTTCTTTCCCGGCCGTCCCGGCTTCGACGCAGCCGCTGGCAATGCCGCAGGCCCGGGCATCATCGAGGGATTTGCCCAGATACATCAGTTCCTGGACGATGGCTTCGCTGTTATAGAACGCCGGCTGGCCCCAGCCCTTGCGGGAGATTTCCAGAGCCTTCCGCAGGAAGCGTTCCGGCGTCTTCTGGGAAATCTGAACGTTGGAGCTCGGCTGGAGGAGGCGCATGTCGTCCATGACTTCCAGGATGAGATAGCTTACATCGCTGACGCCACAGGTCCCGTCGGACCGCAGGGCGCCGGTATTGATGTTGCAGAAATCGGTATACGTCGCGCTTTCCTTGAGGGTAATACCCACTTTCGGCGGTGCCGGCTGGTTATTGAACTGGATCCACAGCGCTTCCAGGAGCTCCTTGGCATCGTCCCGGGTCAGGCGCCCTTCGGCCAGGTCCCGGTCATAGAAAGGTTCCAGATACTGGTCGAACTTGCCTGGCGAATAGGCATCCCAGTTGTTCATTTCCGTCGTCACGCCGATATGGGTGAACCAGTACATCTGGATGGCCTGGCGGAACGTCTGTGGCCGGTGTTCCGGGACGACGTCGCAGACGGCGGCGATATCCAGCAGGTCCCGGCGCCAGGCCGGGTCTTTTTCTTTCGCCGCCATGTCCCGGGCCAGGGCGGCATAGCGTTTCCCCAAGAGGATCATGCCCCGGCAGACCCAGGCCATGCCTTCCCATTCGTCCCGTTTTTCCAGGGCATCCATATCGTTATTGAAATCGAGGCTGGCCAGGCGTTCCTGGATGTCCCGCAGGAAATCGCCATAGCCCTTCCAGTATATCTTGCCATCGGCCACGGTATGGCCCGGACCGCGCTGCTGCAGGAATTCCGTGAACATACCGGCAGCAAATAATTTCTGCCATGCCCGGGGCAGCAGGCCGTTCATCTTGGTCAGCATGGCCCGGTCCTTCCAGTATGGGATGATGACGTCCCGCTGGATGCGCTTATCTTCGTCGGTCACTCTGAAGAAGACCCGTTCGCGGCTGTTCAGGGTGTCGAAGTCTTCCAGGGTATGGCAGCACAGTTCCGGAAAGGTCGGTGCCGCCCAGGGTTTCGGCCCCTTTTCGCCGACGATGAGCGAGCCCCGTCCCAGATAGAGGGTCCGATGGGCCATGAGATAGTAAAAGGCTTTGCCCCGCAGGACGGGAATGGAACAAGTCCCTTCGTACTGCTGGTACGCTTCGGTCAGCAGCACGGCCCGTTCCATGGAAATCGTCGGGACGGCGCCGTGAACGCTTTCTTCCCGCAGCTGGCGGATACGGTCCGTACATCCCCGGATACCTTCCACGAATTTCTGTTCTTTCAAAGCTGTTGCCATGTGAATTCCCTCCTATCTAACCGCCGATGACGGTATCATAACCGAGTACAGCAAAAGATTGCCGGATGGCTTCCAAGGCCTGCCCTGACGGGGCATGGAACGGCTGGAACGTCCGATGCAGGGCCTCATATTTATGGCGTCCCAGCTCATGGTACGGCAGGAGATGGATTCTTTCCACGCGTATCTGCTGCGCCTGGAGCCAGTCCTGGAAGGGCCGGATATCCCGGTCCCCGTCGGTATTGACGCCGTCGACCATGATGAGCCGCAGATAGAGGCCGGCGCCGGCGTCGCTGAGGCGCTTCATGTTCTCCAGTATCTGCCAATTGCCCTGGCCCATATATTGTCGGTGGCGTTCGGCGTCAAAGAGCTTCATGTCGTAAAGGAAGAAGTCCGTATAAGGCAGGACCGGTTCAAAAGCCGTAAAGGGAACAG
>NZ_JBBMEU010000090.1:0-7210 GCF_040096415.1 Megasphaera intestinihominis | reverse complement strand
GTCTGCCGACGATACGGTAAAGAAAACGGCCAAGGCGCCGGGAAAGAAGGCGACGACCCGTGGAAAAGGGAAAGCCAAGACGGCAGCGTCTGAAAAGAAGACTGCTGCAACGAGAAAGAGAAGAACTGGGCGTCCTGCCAAAAAGGAAGCAGACGCCTGATACGGTACTTAGGGAAAGTGGGGGACATACGATGAATGTATTATTTGTGGCCTCAGAAGCAGTGCCATTTATCAAAACAGGCGGGCTGGCCGATGTCATGGGCGCACTGCCCAAGGCTTTAGCCAAGAAGGGCATGGACGTCCGCCTGGTCATTCCGAAATACAGCCGCATCGCTGAAGAAGCGAAGAAGCAGATGAAAGAAGTGACGACAGGCATCGTGAACCTGGTCTGGCGCCAGCTCTACTACGGTGTCGAAGAAATCAAGCAGGACGGCGTGACCGTCTATTTCATCGACAACGAATGGTATTTCAAGCGCGACGGCCTCTACGGCTACGGCGATGACGACGAACGCTTCGCCTATTTCTGCCGCGCCGTCCTGACCATGCTGCCCAAGATCGGCTTCAAGCCGGACATCATCCACTGCAACGACTGGCATACGGGCCTCATGGGCGTCTTCCTCAAAGAAGATTTCTGGCACGATGATTTCTACAAGGGAATCAAAGTCATCTATACCATTCACAACCTGAAATACCAGGGCATCTATCCGCCGTCGATCATGCGCGACATCATTGGCCTGCCGCAGGAACTCTTCGACAACGGCAGCCTGGAATGTGACGGCTGCGTGAACTACATGAAGTCGGGCATGGTCTACGCCGACCACATCACGACGGTCAGTCCGTCGTATGCCCAGGAAATCACCTATCCGTACTTTGGCGAAGGCCTGGATGGCTATATCCGCGACAATGGGGAAAAGGTGACGGGCATCATCAACGGCCTGGACATCGACGTCTACAATCCGGAAACGGACCCGTATATCAAGCGCCAGTATTCCGTCGCCAACGCCCGGGCTGGCAAGCGGGAAAATAAAGATGCCCTGCGGGCCGAACTGGGCCTGCGCATCAAGCGGGGCGTCCCCATGATCGCCATGGTCACGCGCCTCGTCGAAGATAAGGGCCTGGACCTGGTCACGCGCATCATGGATGAACTCGTCGACGACGACGTCCAGCTGGTCCTGGTCGGGACGGGCGATGCCGGCTATGAAGAAGCCTTCCGCGAACTGGCCCGCCGCCATCCGACCAAGGTATCGGCGAACATCACCTTCAACGAAGCCCTGGCCCACAAGGTCTACGCCGCTGCCGACATGTTCCTCATGCCGTCGCGGTACGAACCGTGCGGCCTGAGCCAGCTCATCGCCCTGCGCTACGGCGCCATTCCCATCGTCCGCGAAACGGGCGGCCTCAAGGATACGGTCCATCCCTTCGATAAATACAGCAAACAGGGCAATGGCCTGACCTTCCCGAACTTCAACGCCCACGAACTGCTGTTCACGACGAAACGGGCCATGGGTTACTATGAAGACACGGCCCTGTGGGATATCCTCGTCCGCAACGCCATGACCAGCGACTACAGCTGGGACCGCTCGGCCGAAGCCTACCAGAACCTGTACGAAAAAGTATTACAACAATAAAAGACAGTTTGTAGTTCAGAGTTTGTAGTTTGTAGAAATTGGCTTTGCATTTCCAGCTATTCACTAAAAACTAAAGACTGCAAACTCAAAAGGGACTGTCGCATGAAGGCTTCTGCCATTATGCATAGTCCCTTTGACTTATAGTTTGCAGTACGGAGTTTTTAGTTTGTAGCAGATGACTTTAAATTTAAAACCATTCACTACACACTGCAAACTTAATACTCAAAAAGAGGCTGTCTTCATGGACAGCCTCTTTTACTTTCCCCAACCACGAAAGGACCGCTTATGGACTTACGATTGTACCACAACTCTCACGAATTCTATTACCGCTCGTCTTTTGGGGCCGTTCCTTCCGGGAGCCGGCTCATCCTGCGCCTCCGTGCCAGCGGCAGCGATGCTCAGAACTGCCGGGCCCGCATCCGCCTGTGGCAGATCAATGTCGGCGAATCCTTTGTACCCATGAGTTATGAAGACGGCATCTTCACGGGCATCGTCACCATTCCGCCCAAGGGCTGTCTGCTCTGGTATTATTTCATCATCGACGATGGCCATAGGACCTTCTACTATGGCAACAACTACGACCGCCTCGGCGGCGAAGGGGCCAAATATCCCGACGTGCCGCCGGCCTATCAGGTCACGGTCTACGATAAGGACGCCCATACGCCGGACTGGTTCAAGCACGCCATCGTCTACCAGATCTTCCCGGACCGCTTCCGCCACGGTACCCATACGTCGGGCCGCCTCTACGGCAAGAAGGGCGCCGTCATCCACAGCGACTGGGACGATGTGCCCTATTACTGCAAGCGCGAAGGCCAGGGCGACATCGTCTATTACGACTTTTTCGGCGGCAACATCGCCGGCATCCGGGAAAAATTGCCCTATCTCAAGGAACTGGGCATTACGGCCATTTACCTCAACCCGATTTTTGAAAGTTCCAGCAATCACCGTTACGGCACGGCCGATTACTTCCGCGTCGACCCCATGCTGGGGACGAATGAAGAGTTCGCCGAATTCTGTCAGGCTGCCAGGGAAGAAGGCATCCATATCATCCTCGACGGCGTCTTCAGCCATACCGGTGCCGACAGCATCTACTTCAACCGCTTCGGCAACTATCCCGGCGTCGGCGCCTACCAGTCGAAGGAGTCGCCGTACTATGAATGGTACCGCTTCAAGCATTATCCCGACGACTATGAATCGTGGTGGGGCGTATCGGACCTGCCGGACGTAGAAGAAACGACGCCGTCGTACATGGATTTCATCATCAACAGCGAAGACAGCGTCCTCAAATACTGGCTGAACGAAGGCATCAGCGGCTGGCGACTGGACGTCATCGACGAGCTGCCCGTACCCTTCCTGCGCCAGTTCTACCATACCCTGAAAGAGGAAAAGCCCGATGCCGTCCTCATCGGCGAAGTCTGGGAAGATGCGTCGAACAAGGTCAGCTACAGCGAACAGCGGGAATACCTCTGCGGCTACGATATCGACAGCGCCATGAACTACGCCCAGCGCTCCCTGATGATCGACTTCATGACCGGCGCCAAAGATGCGCGGCGCATGAATGCCGAACTGACGCGGCTCATCGAAAATTACCCGCCTGAAAATTTCTATGCCATGCTCAACCTCATCAGCAGCCACGATATCGAACGCATCCTGACGGTCCTCACCCGGGCCGGCGGCACCGACGTGGCCACAGCTGAAGAAACAGGCCGGAAGCGCCTGAAACTGCTGGCAGACTGGCAGATGACCATGCCCGGTGCGCCGTGCATCTACTACGGCGACGAAGTGGGCGTCACCGGCGGCAAGGACCCGGACAACCGCCGGACCTATCCCTGGGGCCATGAAGACCTGGACCTCCTGGCCTGGACCAAGGCCCTGACGCGGCTGCGGACAGCACACGACGCTTTACAGACGGGCCGTTTCATCCCGCTCTACGCCAATGGCGACGTCTTTGCCTTTGCCCGGGTCATCGAAGGGGGAAAGGATGTCTTCGGCAAGCCCGCTGAAGACGGTTTCTTCATCATCGCCATGAACCGCAACCCGTCGGCCCTGCGGAACATCAGCCTCTATACAGACGGCTTGGCCTACGGCAAACTGACCAATGCCCTCCATCCGCGCATGACGCCGGTCACGACGGTGAACAGCCGCTTCACCCTAACTTTGCCGCCGTTGAAAGCGGTCATCCTCCAGGGGAAAGATGCCGGGACCAAGCGGGCCGGTGTCCTCCTGCATCCGACGTCCCTGCCGGCTGCCTGCGGCAACGGCGTCTTAGGGCCGGCAGCGTACCGCTTCGTCGACTTCCTCAAGGCCGCCGGCCAGCGGGTCTGGCAGATCCTGCCCCTGACGCCGCCTCTCATGGGCGATTCGCCGTATCTGTCGGAATCAGCCTTTGCCGGCAACGAAGCCCTCATTTCCCTGGAAGTCCTGCGCGACTGGGGCTGGCTGAAACAGGAAGCCTTAGACGATTTCCTGGCACAGGGGAAAAAGACGGCGTCCTGGCACAGCCTGGCAGCCTATAAGGCCAAACTCCTCTGGGATATGTCACATGATCCGGACCTGACCATTCCCTGGGAACCGTTCCGGGCCTTCTGTGAAAAGAATGCCTACTGGCTCGATGACTACGCCCTCTTCCGGGCTGTCCGCGACTTCTTCGGCGGCCGTTGCTGGACGGAATGGCCCGAAGACATCCGCCATCACAGCCGGGAAGCCCTGGCCCAGTATGGCAAGGAGCTGGCCGGCGCCGTATCGCATGTCAAATTCATGCAGTACATCTTCAGCCGCCAGTGGCACGATGTCCGGGCCTATGCCGCTGAAAACGGCGTGTCCATCCTCGGCGACGTGCCCATGTTCGTCGCCCATAACAGTGCCGACTGCTGGGCCCATCAGGACCAGTTCGACCTCGATGAAGCAGGGAATCCGTCGTCCGTCGCCGGTGTCCCGCCTGACTACTTCAGTGCCGACGGCCAGCTCTGGGGCAATCCCCTCTATGATTACCAGGCCATGGCTGCGGATAACTACCAGTGGTGGACAGACCGCTTCCGCCGCATGATGGACCTCGTCGACGAAGTCCGGGTCGACCATTTCCGCGGCTTTGCCGCTTACTGGGCCGTACCGGCCGGTTCGGAAACGGCCAAGAGCGGCGCTTGGAAAGATGGCCCCGGCCTGGACCTCTTCCGGGCGGTCTATCAGAAAATCGGCAGGATCCGCCTGGTCGCCGAAGACCTGGGCGTCATCACCGACGATGTGTGCACCTTGAAAGATGCCCTGCACCTGCCGGGCATGAAAGTCATCCAGTTCCACCTCAAGGACCGGGCCGACGGCCGCCTGGCCTTCGATACCGAGCCGGACTGCATCGCCTATACCGGGACCCATGACAACAACACTATCCGCGGCTGGTATGAAGACGACCTGACGCCGAGCCAGCAGCTCCACGTCCGCCAGATGCTAGGATTGTCCGATGAAGCGGCACCGCAGGAAATCGTCGGCGCCCTCATCGCCTATACCTACTGCCGCCGGGCCGAAACAGTCATCATCCCCATGCAGGACCTCCTGGCCCTGCCGTCGTCGGGACGCATGAACACGCCCGGCGTCGCCGACGGCAACTGGCACTGGCAGCTCAAAGAAGGCCAGACGACCTTCGACATCGCCCACTGGCTGGCCAAAGTGTGCCGCGAAAGCGGACGTTGATCGTAGGTCGTTCGTCGTAGGCCATTCATCGTAGGGGCGACCACGTGGGGCGCCCGCCAGAGATTGGTCACATCGTTTTTTACGATGTTTGCTGAACCCATAGGCCGTTCATCAAACCATGAACGATACGTAAAAGGAATAACGCGCTGCTCTCTAAAAGAAGGGAGTAGCGCGTTTTTTGTCGAATACGTATAGTAAAAGTAATGTTGAAAAGGATGTGATTTTGTGTATATTACTTACATGCGTATTCAAAATTACCGGAATCTACAAGACGTCGAAATGACTTTCCACGAAAGGGCCAACTACATCGTCGGTGAAAACGCCATTGGCAAGAGCGGCCTGCTGCGCCTCATTTCCTACATGAGTGCCGGCCGCAATGTCGAAGAAGACGACTACGCCGACGTGACCCGGCCCATCGTCATCACCTTAGACCTGCACCTGCTCCAGAGCGAGAAGGAGTATTTCGCCGATACGCCGGGCGAGCACCGTCAGAGCCTGCGCGTCCGCATGGAAATGCATGTCAGCGACATGTATCCCCATCTCTACGACGACAACAGCGGCGAAGAACTGCCGTTAGAACTCATCCGCCGCCTGCGCTACGTGTCCTATTCGGCGGCCATGCCGGAAGAACAGCGCGTGCCGCCGCGTATTTACCGCGCCCTGGAACAGAAGCTCTCCCAATGGAGCGAAGCTCACTGGGACGGCCTGTCGGAAGAAGCCAAGGCCTTCATCCATCACGAAGTCGCCGTCGGCAGCCTCGATTCATCGTATTTCGTCAACATCTTCCTCTTGTCCCGCATGCTCTGCCGCATGGACCGGCCCAGGGCGGACAACATGAAATTCATTTCCCTGGCCGCCCTGTGCGTCATCACCCAGGTCTACATGATGTCCATCAGCCGCGCTGTACCGTTGGAACACAACGTCATCGTCGACGCAGAGGGCAAGCGCTATCTGCCGCTGGTCATTTCCATCGATGAACCGGAAATGCACCTCCATCCCTACATGCAGCGCTCGGTCCTGCATTATTACCAGCAGCTCCTGAACAATGAAGACCCGCAGTTCTGTGCGCTCCTCAAGGACCTTTTCAACCTCGACGGTCTGCGGGGGCAGTTATTCGTCGTCACCCACTCGACGGATTCCCTCATCGACGACTACCGCCACATCATCCGCCTGTACCGCAACAAGCAGGGCCTGGTCAAAGCGGCCTGCGGGGCTGGCTTCCACTTCAGCGAAGAAATCGAAAAACACCTGATCATGCACTTCCCGGAAGTCAAGGAAGCCCTCTATTCGCGGAGCGTCCTCATCGTCGAAGGGGAAACGGAATACGGCTGTTTCCAGCACTTCGCCAAGACCCTGGACCTGCCCTTCGACTACTACGGCATCTGCCTCATCAATGCCCGCGGCGAAAGTTCCATCTCCAAGATCAAGAAACTCCTGGAATACTTCAAGATTCCCGTCGTCGCCCTCTACGATGCCGACGTCAAGGGCAGCCACAAAGGCAAACGGGGCGTCTACTTCACCAACGAAATCTGCTTTGAAATGGACCTGGCCAAGACCATGATCGACCACGGCCAGCGCCGCGACCTGGACCGCATCATCAACACGGCCTGCGGCGAACACGCCCGGGCCACGACAGACATGATCAAAAAGGCCTGCCGCAAACTGGACGTCAACTTCCACGACTATCCGGCCCGCCTCTTGTGGCACGTCAACCCGCGTAATAAAAAGGCCCTGTACATCTATTACTTCGCCTGGCTCTACAGCAACAAAGGCGTCATCCTCGGCCGCCTCATCGGCCAGTCCCTGAAAAAAGAAGACATCCCGCCGGCCTTCGTCCAAGCCATTGAAGCCGCCGGCCAGCTGGCCAAAGTCACCAAAGCCGTTACACGGCTTTGGTG
>NZ_JBBMEU010000089.1:0-7298 GCF_040096415.1 Megasphaera intestinihominis | reverse complement strand
GATGAAATCTCGCAACGGGCCGCACAAGGCTCCCTTTATAGGGGAGCTGGCCGCCAAAGGCGGTCTGAGAGGTTAAAAGTCGCCCCCTACGAATGCCCCGATTGGGGTTATTTTTGCGGTCTGCGACCAGCAAACTGCGTTTATTTCATGAGTCTGTCGCGGCGAAGCCGCATCTGAATCCGAGGAAAAGCGGACAAAAAAGGGGACCACGCACGAAGTTTTCTACCATCGTGCGTGGTCCCTTTCTTTATAGTATAGTTTTAACAAATCTGTGACTTTATTATAGCATATAAAACGACAAAATAAAGCGTTATAAAGCCATTCTCAAGCCATCAATCGATTACTTATCCCTCTTATTTATTTACAATATTAATACATTTTAAATATAATTAATTACAAAAATATGAATATAATAAAACAAAAAAATTATTGCATTTTTTGTAGCCTTTGTCGCGGCGAAGCCGCATCTGAGACAAAAAACCAGCCACAGTGTGATTTCTCACGCTGTGGCTGGTTTCTTTTGGCTATGTCAGTGCATCAGCACTATCTTTTATCCATTCAGGCGGGCCAGGATTTCCTGGATCTGTTTCTTCATTTCCTGGTTTTCTTTTTCCAGGGCATCGATCCGTTTATCCTTAGCTGCATCGTTGGCTTTGATAGTCGAGATTTCTGCAGCCTGGTCATGGATGGTCTGTGCCATTTCGGCCTTGCTGACGCCGTTGTATGTGGAGCCTTTGCCAATCTTGAAGGAGACGCCGGCATTGAAGCCCGGGTCGCCGTTGCCAAGGGAAATGCCCATGTTGACCATGGTGTTGGCGTTCGGCTGGTAGAAGGCGCCGACAGCAGCTGCGTTGGCGTTATGGTAATGTCCATAGCCTACGGCGAAGCTTGCTTTATCAGCCGGGTCGAAATCAAGCGGATGGAGGGCTGCCAAAGCATTGCTGCCGGCTGCGGCTCTGTTGATGTTCGTATCCAAACGGCTGTACGCGTTGTTCATGTCGCGGTAAATCTGCTGCGTATTGGCAGCCGTGAGACCGTTAACGTAGCCGACATTAGCTGCGCTGTTCGGGTCGCCGGTATCGGTTACAACACCGGTGATGACGCGGCCTTTGCCATCCTTGCCATTGACATCGATCTTCGTGGCCGTGCTATTGCCACCAATCTGGATGGTGTCGTCCTTGTCGTTCGTGTGGATGAGGTCACTGGTGGTCTTGAGGCCTGTGTCCAAAGCGGACAGGTTTTGACCGACTGTGTTGCTCCCCTTGATGTAAGAGCCATCCTTGTCGACATGGACTTCTTTGTAAAGCGTGTCACCGGAAATCAAGCCCCTGTCGTCAGAAGCGACCTTGCCATTGCCTTCGACATTGACCGCGTAGGTCTTTGCACCGTCTTTGTCGCTGCCAGGTGTTACAGTTGTATTTGTACCAGCGATAACTTTGACCGAGCCTTTGGCCAACTCACGGATAACTTCCTTACCTTTGTCAGTAAAGCCTTCACCATTTTCAATCTTAGTAATTTCCGTGGTGTTGTTCGTCACCTTTTCAGTGATGACCTTATCTGCTGCTTCACGAGCCTGCTGTTCATTGTAGAGCTGCTTGCCGTTGACAGCCTCTGTACTGCTATCGCTCAGAACACCATCCTTGACATTGGTGATGGTGGTGCCGCCTTCACCGCCCAGCGTGACTTTCGACTTGTTGGAATCATCATACTTCACGACATTCTGGTCAAGCGTACTAATTGATTTGTTAATGTTAGTGATATCATCGGCATTCTTCTTGACCTGCGTATCCAGTTTGGTCAGGTTATCCGAAATGGAAACATCTTTACCTGAATCAATGTAATTGTACTTTTTCGATTCATCCAGTTTGCCAATCTTACTATCGAGAGCCGACAGATTTTCGCCGGTGGTCATATCTTTCTTCACATAGTTGCCATCTTCCTTCGGACGGACTTCATTATAGACGGTCTTGCCGGTAACCATCCGACCATCATCAGCTTTGATTTCACCGGTACCGATAGCACTGCCCCACTTTTCAGCATTAGCTTTCTGAGCATCTGCTGAAGCAGCGGAACCATCAGCATCTTTCAAGTTAGCACCGATGTTGGATGCATCGATGTTGGCTTTGCTGTTCAGGCCGTTAGCTCCATCCGTCAAATCCTTCTTGGCATCGTTGACCATGTTCTGGACATCACCGATATTGGCGGCGTTGCCTTTGTTCTGATCTGTAACGGTATATTTACCATTTGCATCATTTTCAATGCCACTGCCAACATTAGTGATGACTTTGTTGCCACCATCAACACCTTTGTTGGTGATACTTGGGCCGTTCGTAATTGTCAGGCCATTCCCATTCACTACTGTCGTAGAAGTCGTTGCCGATTCTCCTTCGCCAGTTGTGGTTGTATAGGTAGTGCTGTTCATGCCTGTCAAATCCTTAGACAACTGGGCTTTCAGCTTGCCACCGTCGTTATTGACACCAATGTTCTTATCCGTCAGGTTCTTGCTGTCTGCACCACCGATGATATCGAGGGTGTTGTTGAGCTTCTTGGAAATAACGGTCGTATTATCACCCTTGAATTTCAGGCCATCTTCCAGAGTAGCAACCTGGTGTTCACCAGTCTTGTCGGTGTAGACAATACGGGTCAAGCTCGTTCCATCCACACCTTTTTCACCTTTAACACCATCCTTGCCATCCGTTCCAGTTTTTCCATCATAGCCATTCTTGACCGTGATATCGATGGAAGTTCCCGGCTTGCCATCTGCACCATTCATGCCATTGGTGCCAGCAGGGCCTGTCAGGCCGATAAGGCCGACGCCGTCTTTACCGGAAATGGAGACCGCATCTTTGCCGTCCTTGCCGGAGATGCCGACTTTACCGTCCTTGCCCGGCTCGCCGATTGTGATGTCCTTGGCCAGCTTCAGATCATACGTGACCTTGCCATTTGTACCTGTAGATTCATGGAGCAGGATATTCTTGCCAGCATAGACGTCTTTATTCTCTGCATCATCCTTACCGGCTGGCGTGCCACCTTCTACGGTCAAGGCCGTATGCGAAGCACTGGCTTTATCAGCTTTTGCATTGACATCGTTGTAGACTTTCTGCAAATCGCCAAGGTTTGCTGCATTCTTCAGAACATTGCCGGTTGCTGTAGCAATCGTGGCCTTCTTACCGTCTGCATCTTTAGCACCATCGAGGGCACTCTTTACATTGGTAATTGTCGTACCTTGTTGACCCGCAAGAGTAATCTTATCCTTATTGGTATTTAAATCATACTGAACCGTGTTGTCACCCAACTTCTATCACAGCATTAGAAACTTTTGTTTCATCATCAGCGGTATCAGAGGAACCGATGATGACGTTGTTATTCTGACCCGTCAGCTTATGGTTATCACCGAAGATGATGTTAGACTGATTCTTATCTACGCTTTCGCCGCTGACCTTGTTGTTCGAACCGATGATATAGTCGTGTTTACCGTTGGACAGTTCATTCTGGAAGCCGTTGACGAAGTTGTACTGCGTCGATGTTCCTTCTGCGTAGGTGCTATCTTTACCGCTTACCGTGTTGCCGACACCGGTGACCTGGGTCATGTAGGCTTTGTCAACGGTGTTGCCGCCGCCCATGACCATGACCTGACCGCCACTTTCCTTGACAGCATCTTTCATGGTTTCGCCAAGTTTAACGGGGTCATTAACACTACCCAAAATGGCTGCAGCCTTCGTATCATCAATGGGACGATAAGAATTTGGTCGCCGATTGTGATTGTTCCGGCTCCAGCTTGTGCATTCAAGCCCAAAGTAATGGAATCAGCCCCACCTGCTCCTTTGCCACCATAGTTAGCATATTTGCTATCGTCCAACAGTCCATCCGTGCGTTCTACACCAACAAAGTTAGAACCATCAGTCTTGGTTTTATCGGCCGCTTCTGCGGTCATCGGCATAAATACCGATGCAACTGAGAACGTCCCCAGTGCCAGCAGCACAGCTGCCGTCAATGCTGTTTTATTTCTTGCCGTATGACTACCTGCCGTTTTGCAGTGACTTTTAGCCAGTTCTGAAACGACGACGTAGCAGTGTCTGGTTTTGCTATAAATAACTTTAAATATCTTATTCATGTGTTCGCGCATCCTTTGCTGATAATGATTTCACCGTATATATCATGTAAGATTTTTTCGATGCACCTTCTTTCATTATTTTGCATTTTTATGTAAATAATATGTGTATTTTGTGACATCATTATAGCATTTATTTTTCTTTTTAAAAGGCTTTATTACGCGATTTATCTGTTATTTGCAGCAGTCATTGCTCTTGTTTGTAATTATATTTTTATTCTTTATTTTGTAATTAGTTAATATATAGTATTAACATTGTAGAAACAAAATATGACACAAAAATTTTTGTAAAAAAAAGAGCATTCCATGAAATCCCTTATCAAGGGTTTCATAAAATGCTCTTTTTTTGAATAACTGCGACTTTTTTACGGCTGCGGGATATGTTGGGCCAAATCTTTGGTCATCTCTATGTGTTCAAAGTATTTATGGGTCTTCCACAGGAGCGCGCTGAAGGCGCTGAAGGTCAGACGGAACCGGAAGTGTTTGAAGCTGATAGGGCCTTCAAACATGGGGACGCGGTCCAGGTCATACGGGTCGTCCCAGGGGAAGTCGCGGCCTGTTTCTACGGTGAAAGCGTAGCGGTAGCCGGCTCCCCGCGTTTCTTCCATGACCATATCGTTATATTTGCCTTCCGGGAAGGCGATGAAGTGGCACGGTTTCCCTGTCATCTTTTCGATGATGTCTTTGGAATCCTGCAGTTCGTGACGCACGCCAGCCCGGTCAAAGCTGGTCAGGGGCTTATGGCTGATGGTGTGGGACCCGAATTCCATGCCGTCGGCGGACATTTCCTTGACCTGGTCCCAGGTCAGGTAGCCCGGCGTATTCATGAGGTTGATGATCAGGAATATGGTGCCGCGCATGTGGTATTTCTTCAGGATGGGATAGGCGTTTTCATAGTTGTCGACGTAGCCGTCATCAAAGGTGATGAGGACTGGCCGGTCGGGCAGGTCGCCTTCGCCGCGCATGTAGGCATCGAACTGTTCCAGCGTAATGGAATGGTAATCGTTGTCGTGCAGATATTTCATCTGTTCGTCAAAGTTAGCCGGCTTCATGGTCAGCACGGTGTTGAATTTATTATTGACCTGATGGTAGTTCAGGACCGGGACGCCTGTCAGGTGATAGTTCGTCGACCCGAAATACCAAAAAGCAAAGATACCGATAAGGAGGACCAGGACGGTGAGAATGACGCCGATGATCCACGAGCATATTTTCTTCAACATAAGACTTCCTTTATTTTGTTACGTTTTTCAGGGTCTTGATGAAATGGTTCTCAGTCAGCCATTTTTCATCGCCTTTTTCCAGGGCTTCTTTCAGCTCTTTGATACAGATATTTTCCATATGGATCGTTTCGATGGTCGTCGTCATGTATTTCGTTTCTTCATACATGTAATCATCCAGTTCCTGCTTGACCAGGACGTCTTTCAGTTCAAAGAGCAGGTCTTCCGATTCCTGCTGGATGGCCAGCAGTTCGGTCCAGTGGTTGTATTCTTCTTCGGTCAGGACGAACTCGCCGTACATGTCCGTGACCAGCTGTTCCTGGGAACAGAGGATCTGTTTGGCATAATCGACGCCCGTAGACCGGTCATAGACATGGAGCTCACGGTTTTCTCCATTGACACTAACGCGCATGGCGTAACACCTCCGCTTAAGTTTAATCAAAGTACATACATCCTCTATTATACAGGATTTTGAGAAGACGACAAGTGTTTTTTTGGCATAAAAAAAAGGCTGTCTCATCAAGACAGCCTTTTTTCTGTAGGGGCGCCACGTGGGGCGCCCGCTCCGGGAAAAGAGTCATCCAAATCCCTAACGGGTCGCCCACGAGCGAGCCCTACAAGTTTTGTACTATAAGCTAATTATGCTTCTACAGGGTATACGCTAACTTTGCGGTTGTATTTACCAGCGCGTTCGAAAGCAACTTTACCTGCAGCCGTTGCGAACAAGGTATCATCTTTGCCGATGCCTACGTTCGTGCCCGGATGGAAGTGCGTACCACGCTGGCGAACGATGATGTTGCCGGCTTTAACGATGACGCCGTCATGGCATTTTACACCAAGGCGTTTCGATTCGCTATCACGGCCGTTACGCGTGGAGCCTGTCCCTTTTTTATGAGCGAAAAGCTGTAAGTTGAAATTGAACATTCCGTCCACCTCCTGACGTCTATGAGTCGAGTACGACGTATTCTCCATACTGCCGTACAATTTGTTCCAAACCTGCTACCATAGTCCCTAAGATGATCTGTGAGGCTTCACAGGGCTTGGGGACCTGGACGGATAAGAAGCCATCGTTTACTTCATACGGTACGTCTTGCGAAGCATACTGTATGAGACCCAACAAGGCTGTCTGCGACAATGCCGATACGGCGGCACAGACAATATCGCTGCCGGCTTCGTCATAATCGGCATGGCCTTTTATGGTAAAACCCGTGTAGCGGTCTCTCTTATCGCGATGCATCGTAATGGTAATCATTAGCCTTCAATCTTTTCGATTGTAACTTTCGTGAACGGCTGACGATGGCCCTGACGACGACGGTAGTTGGATTTTGCTTTGTATTTGAAAACGAGGACTTTCTTTTCTTTGCCCTGAGCCAATACTTTTGCAGTTACTTTAGCGCCTTCAACAACGGGAGTACCTACTTTAACATCACCGTCGTTAACGACTGCCAATACCTGGTCGAATACTACGTTGGAATCAACATCGGCATTCAGTTTTTCGACGAAAATGTTGTCGCCTTCCTGGACACGATACTGTTTTCCACCTGTTTTAATAATAGCGTACATGAGTGACACCTCCTCATCAATATACTCGCTGAATACGGCGTCCCTTGCGGGAACTTGTGAGCCTCTCCACGCGGCTTATCCATAGCCACTTATGCTACGACTTCTATAATATACCATAAACAAGGAGTGATGTCAAGTTTTTAGTGGCTAGTGGCTAGTGGCTAGTGGTTCGTGGGGCCTGGCGGCCCCGCAGGTCGCAGGCCGCCTCGGATTCAAATGCCGCTACGCGGCAACAGATTCAGAAGAACGACATCGCCTCGAGTGACCCTCGGCTCGTAGTCCGTAAACCCTCACCATTATACCAGCATGGGCTGTGATGAAATCTCCCTAGCGGGCTCGCCACATGCGAGCCCCTACGCACAAGGCCATGGGCCGTGTATTTTTTTTGTCAGTAACCAGAGTTCTCA
>NZ_JBBMEU010000088.1:0-7317 GCF_040096415.1 Megasphaera intestinihominis | reverse complement strand
TTCGCTGCTTAGAATAATTCTGCTTACTGCCACTCTTAAAATTTTAGAACGTGGTCTTGACAAGGGGCCCATTATATTCTATTGTGCTTTTCGAAAATAGGTGATATTAAAAATGATTATATTTATAAATGATTCTTTGTTTTTATTATATATTGTCACTTTTCTTGTGATAATTATTACCATCTATAAATGCATTAAGGCTAAGAAAATAGAAACAAAAACTATAGTGATTATACTAATAGGAGTTGTATATTTATTATTCTATTCGTATAAATCCATACCATCCGAAAAGGTTCAATATAATCACATAGCAATATCAGACGTAGAGGGATTATCAGAAAAAGAAATTGTTAATAAAATACTAATCCAAGAATTTGACTATTATAAATCCGAGAAATTATTCACTAAAAATCAAATTTTTGATTATAAAATTAATCGAATTAATGGCCCAATAAACGATACCAGTAAGACAGACAATCACTATTATGATGTATCATATTCAGTAAAAACCATAGCTCCGGCTTGGATTGCAGGTAATGGAAAAAATGAAGGCCTATGGGTAAATAGCAAATCCGAATTCTATAATTTAATCAAAAATAATGACCAATATATTCTAAACCGTGTTGGTGGTTTATAATATGCACCAACTATTAAATTAACCAAGTGATGATGAATAAAAAAGTCAAACTGCAATCAGAATTTAAAATTTTCCCAGATATCATCTATCAACACTATCATAAAAAAACTATATTTTATATACTTATACACTTCTACTGGTAACCCATCTTCAAGCCCAACTTTATATTCAACACTAATATAAAAGCGTCAGTCACTCCTTTCGAGCAACTGGCGCTTTTATACTTCTTATCTACTGTGCCCTACTTTTGAATATGGTTTCCGTAAACATCACGGTACACATTTTGGGCTTTATCATCTTTATCATTTACCCGTACACGTTCCACCTTATGCCGATCATTATCTTTACCGGAAATTCGGTCTACGCGGAAACGATCGATATTCTGCACTTTAACCAATTCAGGACCAAAGTCATCTACAGAACGGGTCATGTTACCATCCGAAGGCGCTCCATTTTGTAAAGCCCTGTAAATAATGGCTGCGTATTCATAACGTGTCATCGCTCTATCGCCTTTAAATTCTCCATCCGGATATCCTTTCAGATAACCTCGTTCCGCTAAGTTCTTAACATACTCATAAGCCCAATGATTTTCCGGTACATCTGGGAAGGTCATAGCTCCGGTTGCTATAGGAGCCAATTTCACAGGCTGACCCGATTCATAGGCTGCCAATTTTTTCGTCAGCGTTTCAATCTGGTTTTTCATAGCCAGCATATCTTTAGCCATGGAAACACGTGAACGGGAGATATGGCTCTTCTGCCCAAATTTCCAGCTGACACCAACGTTCACCATATTCTCTCCGCCGCTGAAGGACCCACCTACGCTAAACATGGTATCTTCATTAGGACGATAATAAGCGCCAATAGCAACTGCATTGGCATTTTTATAATTACCGTACCCGGCTGCAAAATCCCATTTATCATCCGGATCAAAATCCAGAGGATGGAGCCCTGCCAGAGCTGCCGCCCCAGCGCCAACATGATTGATTCGGTTGCCCAAACGATTAATCCGGGTTTCCGTGCCATACAACTGGCTTCCATTTACAGCATCCGTACTGGTCGATGAAATATCTCCAGGAGCTACGTTGGTGATCTTATTTCCACCATTATTCAACCCATCTTTATTGAGCGTAACATCCTGACCTGCGGAACCATTTTGGATTGTCATCCCTCCCGTCGTTATGGTGGTGTCTCCAACGTTGACAGTGCTGGCATTTACCGTCGTGATATTCCCAGTGTCTGCTGTAACAGTCTTCGTAGTAACCGAATCCAGTCCTTTCAAATCTTTTGAAAGCCGCACTTTCAGGTTATCACTTCCATCAGATACCACTCCGATATTGTCTTCCGTTGACAGTTTAGAAGAATCTGTAATGCCCCCGACTACATTTACCTGGCCATTGAGCTTTTTATTGATCACATTCCCTACGTCACCGCCATACTTCATTCCGTCGTTCATAGTGGCAACCGTCTGGGTATTCCCATTGTGATCTTCATAGACGATCCGATCAATACCATCCGTGCCATTATAGCCATCCGTGCCGTCTACTCCATTTGCCCCTTTTACAACATGGATGTCAGCAGAAGCACCATCCTTGCCATTAATGCCAATATGACCATCGGTACCATTGGTTCCGTCTTTACCTATAGAAGAAATGGTAACCCCATCTTTGCCATCAGCACCTTTTACACCAATAGCCCCATTGATGCCATCAGCGCCGTCTTTGCCCTGGCCGCCCACGGTAACAGTATCTGCCTTCAGATTCTTGTCCAATCCGATGACCAGATCTCCCTGTGCATCCACTACAGTCTTGATGTTGGACGCATCATATTCCGTGTCCGCTTTCGTTCCATTTCCTTTGATGGTCATGGTACTGTTCAGTTTTTTGGCCACAGATCCTGTATTTCCAGCAAACTTCAGTCCATCATCTAATGTGGCAACTTCATGGGTGACATGCCCATCATCTTCGTAAACAATACGGGTCATACCATTAGCACCATCCACGCCATCCTGACCCTTCGCAGATTTCATGGTAAGCCCATCTTTCCCGTCTTTTCCATTCATTCCGATAGAGCCATCTTTCCCATTGATGGTAACAGCTGAGCCATCTTTGCCCGTCACACCGATGGAACCGTCTATACCATTTTCGCCTTTTTCACCCAGATTCAGATTGTCATTGACATTGACCTCGTAGGGATTATCTTTTGTGCCGTTACCGGTAACTGTCGTATTTTTCCCGTCTACCAGTTTGGTGGCATTCTTGGCAATTTCATCTTTCAGCTGGCTGACATTCACCGCATCCGTTCCAGCAGTGCCGGCAGCCACATTGTGGATCTGATTGCCGCCATTATCCAGCCCCTTTTCTGTCAAAGAAACTGGAGAAGTCCCTGGTGCCGGATTTTTCGGCGTGATCGTAATACCCCCAGCACCAATCGTTGTCTCATTCCCATCTTTATCCGTAATGGTCATGCCGCTTCCCTGGGTCACGGTCTTATTTCCGTTCGTATCGGTGGTAGTTACACTGTTTACATTCAAATCATCGTTCAGGACCACTTTCATCGTTCCGTTTTCCACTTTCGTAGAAATATTTTTGCCGTCCCCGGTAACCTCAATATCCTCTCCCAGAGATTTGTGGACGATATTCCCATCCTGATCCTTTAATCCGAACCCTTTTTCCGTTAAATCAGCAGACTGTTTCGTCAACTGACTGACGTTGACAGCATCTGTATCCGCTGTACCAGCAGCTACGTTGGTAATTTTCGTGCCATTCGCATTGATTCCTCCCTTAGTCACAGAAGGTCCGCCAGCTATGGTCACTCCCTGATTATTGACGGTGGTATCGCCGGCTTTTACCGTCTCAGCGTTTACGGTTTTCGATGTAATACTGTTCAGCCCAGTCACATCTTTTGCCAATTTTACAGTCATCGTATTATTGGCCGCATCGGCAACCACACCGATATTGTTATCGCTCAGCTTATCACCGTCAGCGCCGCCCAAAAGGGACATAGCCTGGTCAGAACCGCGATGGAGGACATTGACATCAGATCCTGAGGTAGTCCCGATGGTCGAATTATCTCCGGCAAACCGCAGAGGCCGAGTCATGGTGTAAAGCTGGCTTCCATTCACAGCATCCGTACTGTTTGCGCTGACCAGACCGGCCGCAACGTTCTGGATGCGTCGTTCCTTCCCTGCGGAGCCCACCGTTACAATACCTGCAGGGGTTCCCCCGGCGTACTGATATGTCCCGTCGCTGTCGTATACATCCATTCCTTTTGTAGTGGCTCCCGATACAACATAAGCCGAATTGCTGCCAAGATAGACGGAATTCCCCAAGGTTGCCGTTACATGGCTCCCCAGAATCTGGGTATTGGACAAATCCGCGTTTTGAGTCGTGGCATCAACGGTATTCTGGTTCCCCACGATCTGGATATCCGTCAGATTCCTGTTTTTCTGGTTTTTGGCCTGGATGGTATTTTTCGAACCTGTAACAGTAATATCAGATACGCTGCCTGCATCGCCTGCTGTGCTTGTATCCGGATCGCCCGTAACCGTATTATCGTTACCCGTTACAAAAATATTTTCAAAGGTTTTCGAGTTGGAAGAATTATTGGACAGGGATTCCATTTTCAGCACGTTTTGATTCCCTACAATACGATTGCTGTCCCCTTCCATACGGTTTTCATTCCCAAAGATTCCCGAATTCGAAGCACTTACATCAGCAGCTGTACCTGTTGCAGCCGTGCTGTTCTGGCTGCCCAGGACATAGGTATTTGCCCCAGTAACCCGGTTCTGGGTGCCAATTGCCCCAGAAGAAACACCGGCTGCCCGTGCGTTTGTTCCTATAGCCAGCGCGTTTTCTGCCAGTGCCTGAGCCGTATCTCCCATAGCGGAAGCACTTTTACTGTTACTTTTGGCATCACTGCCGATGGCGATGGCTTTGTCATCAGAAACACCGGCAGAATAACCAATGGCAACCGCTTTATCTACACTGCTTCCACCATTTTTTATAGAAGACGTCGCAAGAGTCCCTATAGCCAGTGAGTTATTTCCGGCTGCCTGAGCGCCAGCCCCGATTGCCGTGTTATATTGATAACCGCTGATGGCTAAAGTCTGTTTCAGGCTTCCCGACTTAGCCGGATCTTCATAACCGGCTCCCACTGTAATACTGCCAAGACTCTGCGCTCCTGTATTATTCCCCAGCGCAACACTCCTGTCCCCTAAAGCTTTGGCGCTCACGCCAGCTGCCATAGAGTCTTCACCCGTAGCCAAATCGTTATCATAATTATTCAAATCGGTAGATTTTACAGAGTAGTAATGTGTTTTTGCCGTATCAACAATCTTATTGACCTGAGCTACATTCGCTGCATCAGTCCCCAGTGTCCCTGCGGCGACATTATGGATTTTCGTTCCCTTATTGTCATTATTACGAAGGGTAATACTGTCTCCATCTCCAGAAGTGACCGTATCATAATATACCCCGCTTGCCGTTGCAGAAGAAACATTCGCATTGACCTGAGCTACCGTAGCGTCTATTGATTTTTTGAGCTGTGCCACAGTAACGGCATCCTGATCCAGTGCCCCGTCAGCTACATTGGTAATACGGCGCAGCGCCGATGCATTGCCGACGGAAACGGCAGTCTTAGGAGCCGCCTGTCCTGTCAGATACCCAGTCCCACTGATCATAGCGGCATTGGCCACGGAGTCATTGCCTATGGCAACATTACCGCCTGCAGCCTGGGCGCCCTGACCTAAAGCTACACTGGCCGCATCTGCAGCCTGGGCGTTAAACCCGATTGCCGTAGATCCATTTCCATTCGCCTGTGCCTGATACCCGACTGCAACGGCATCATCAGCAGCTTTCGTCTCACTGCCTAAAGCCGTAGACTGGATCCGCGATACAGCAGAATCGTTTTTATTGGCATGATAGCCAATGGAAACATTTTTCCCTTCAGATGTGTTTCCGCTAGACCCAATATTGGTCCCAGCTTCAGAACCAATGGCTACATTATGGTCGCTTTTGACATCATTTCCCGTTTTGTAGCCAATTGCAATGTTCTGTTGTCCGTTAATATTGTTGCCAGCACCGTCTCCAATGACTACATGGGATCCCTTCGTCCCTAATACGTCTCCTACCATACCCACGCCTGCACTTGGACCAAGTACGACAGAACGGACGGCATTGGCACTGGCATCTTTACCCAAAACTACAGAAGCACTGCCCCCAGCAACAGCTCCGTTTCCAAGAGCAACGGCATCTGCCCCACTGGCTTGTGCACTCTTACCCATAGCCAAGGCATCAGCTCCACTGGCTTGTGCACTCTTACCCATAGCCAGGGCATCGGCCCCACTGGCTGCTGCCTCTGTTCCAACCGCAATGCTGTCAGCTCCAGAAGCAGCCGTACTTTTGCCCAGAGCCAGTGCGCCTTCCGCCTCAGCCTTTGCGCTGTCTCCAATCGCTGCAGCACTATGACTGTTTTGCGTCACAGCAGCATTGTTGCCCATCGCAATTGCATGATTCGAAGCAACCGTACTAGCCTGAGTTCCAATTGCCATGCTGTTATCGTTGAGCTGATCATTGGTCCCATCATTATAGACCGTCGCTCCATCCCCCAGTGCAATCGAAGAGTTTCCCCGAGCATTGGCTGCATCACCGATGGATATGCTTGCTATGCCTCCGTCTTTAACCACATTAGAACTGTCGCCATCACCGGTCATATCATTAAAGGAGCCACTGACAGCTTTCCGGCCAATGGCAATACTGTTTTCAGCAGATGAAGCAGAACGAGCATCATCGCCCAGAGCCACAGAATCTTTGCCATTCGCTTTTGCACTGACACCAATGGCAACAGCATCTTCGCCCGCAGCCGCAGCGTCCTCTCCAGTGGAATTGGCACGGAAATACTTTATTCCCGGTTTTGTTTGATCCAAGCCCAAAGCAGAATTCACATTTTTTAGCTCTGTAATATCGTCCGTATTATTTTTGATTTTTCCTGTATTGGCTGTAATCGCATTTCTATTCACCGCAATATCCGTCTTGTTTTGCTGGATGTCATTGGCATTTTGATTGATTCCAGTCTTATTGGCAGCAATATCTGTTTGGTTCTTTTGTACGTCTTTTTTTACTGCATCCACTTCTACACTGGTTGCGACCCCATCAGTGGATATTGTGATTGTCTTTGTTGTTTCGTCTTTAGTTACAGAAGTTACAGAAATGTTAGTTCCGGCATTCAAAATATCACCGTCATGAACATGAACATCTTCAGCGCTACCATAAAGTGCACTTCCAAATACAAGCACAGCTGTTAATACGGTACTAGTCAGTACCCCCCCCCGATTTAATAATTGTTCTTAATAGAGAATTACCCGACGTTTTCCCGCCATTTTTTGCTAATTCTGAAACAACCTGGTACTGCCCTTTTGCGCGATTGAATATAACCTTGTAAATTCTATTCAATCTAATCGCCTCCTTTATATTAAAAATAGCATAAAATAACACTCAGCACCTTTAATAGATTTAAACTTTATACGGTGCACTTTTTCTTATTTTAACATCATTTCACTTCCTAAACAATGCATTCCTCTAGATTATTTATTTTTTTATAAAGCTACAGCACTTTACAACTTTTACGCTACCTCGGAAGTTGACGAAACCAGTTTACACAAGGCCTGCACTAAGTCCGTTGGA
>NZ_JBBMEU010000087.1:0-7516 GCF_040096415.1 Megasphaera intestinihominis | reverse complement strand
GCCCACGTGGCGACCCCTACAGTGAAAAAAAGAGAGGCTGTCTTAATACGACAGTCTCTCTTTTTTTCACTCTTTCAGCACATACCCATAGGCGTGGATGCGTCCATCGTCTTCTTTTTCCAGATAGACGCCCTGGATTTCCGAGGCGAAGCCCGGCAATTCATTGAGGCCTTCTTCCAGGGCCTTGAAATACTGGACTGCCGTATGGGACCAGCGTTCGCCCGGGACGACGCAGAGGACGCCCGGCGGGTACGGCAGAGCGCCTTCGAGGGCGATGCGGCCTTCGATTTCATCGAGGGGCACCAGCTCACCCTGGCCGCGGATGAAAGCGTATTGCGCATCCTGGGCATTCATGGCGTATTCCGGCAAGTATTCCCGACGGAAGAGTTTCTTCTGCAGGTCCTTGACGTTCCGTGCCTTATAGAAATCATGCATTTCCTGACAGAGTTGGCGAATCGTATAGCCGGCGTAGCGGTCCGGATGTGAGTTGTAGACGCCGAGGAGGACTTCCTGCATGGGGACATCGTGGTCGACGAAGCGTTCAAAACGGACCAGCTGGGACACGAGGAGGCGCATCTTATTCTTATTTTCAGCCGGTGTCAGCAGGAAGAGGATCGAATTCAAATCACATTTTTCCGGGATGACGCCGTTACCGCGAAGGTACGTCGCCAGGATGTTGGCATGGATACCAAAATCTTCGTACTGTCCCGATTCAGCGTCGATGCCCGGTGTCGTCAATAACAATTTGCAGGGGTCGACGAGATATTGTCCCGGCCCGTATCCTTCAAAAGCATGCCACTTGGCATCCGGTTCAAAGGTGAAATAGGCCAGGTCGTTGGCCATGTCATCCGTATTGCCATCCTGCCAGGGCTTGCCGTAGACCGTCGGTGCCACGAACGGCCGGATATAGTGGCAGCGGCGCAGGATATCCTTGCGGGCTTCGATACCCATTTTCACGCAGTCCATCCACATCTTGCGGCCAGCCGCACCGGCATGGATTTTGGCGTTGACAGCGATAGTGGCGAACATGGGATAAAAAGGACTCGTCGACGCATTGGCCATGAAGGCATTGTTGAAGGTCTTGTGGTTGCAGTAGCGGGGCTGGTTATGGATATGGTTGTCCTTCTTATGGATCTGCGAAGCCTGAGAAAAACCAGCCTGCTGCTTATGGACCGACTGGACAACCATGATACCCGGATCGTCTTCATGCAAATCGAGGAGCAGCGGCGAGTAGTCCTTGAGCATGGGAATGAACTGTTCATAGCCGACCCAGGCCGAATCAAAGAGGATGTAGTCGCAGAGATGACCGATGCGGTCGACGACATAGCGGGCATTGTACAGCGTCCCGTCATAAGTGCCGAGCTGGATGACAGCCAAGCGGAAAGGCCGCTTGGCCTTGGCTTTTTCCGGATCCCGTTCGGCTGCCAGCTGGCGCAGATACGTTTCATCGAAACAGTGGGCGTCGATGCCGCCGATGAAGCCATAGGGATTGCGGGCCGTTTCCAAATAGACCGGCGTCGCCCCGGCCTGGATGAGAGCCCCGAGAGCGACGGACTTGTGATTGTTGCGGTCATAGAGAACCAAGTCGCCAGGCGTCAGCAAGGCATTGGTGACGACCTTATTGGACGACGAAGAGCCATTGAGGACGAAATAGGTCTTATCGGCATGGAAGACTTCGGCTGCAAAATCCTGCGCTTCCAAAGCCGGCCCTTCGTGGATGAGCAAATCACCGAGGGTCACGTCGGCATTACAGATATCGGATTGAAAAATATGAGGTCCATAGAAATCATAAAGATAGCGTCCTGCCGGATGCTTCTTGAAAAACAGGCCGTCCTGATGGCCCGGGCAGTCAAAAGGCGTATTCTTTTCACTGACGTAATCGACGAGGTCGGCAAAAAACGGCGGCAGCACAGCATGTTCATAGCGGCTGGCCAGGCGTTCGGCCGTCGAAATACAGCGGCTCTTATTGACCATTTCTTCCGTAAAGACGACATCGACCTTGTCGATATACTGGTCCGGCATCTTCTCGCCGCCCGGCATGATGACCATGATGGGAATACCGAATCCCGTTTCATCGATCTTGTCGATGTAGGCAAAATCCTGGTCCGAAATAACCGCTACGGCCACATCGGTGAAATCCGTCTGCTCAACAGGCACGATTTCCCGGTCGCTGTCAACGAAATAATACTGTACATCAAAGCTGTAAGCTATCTTCAAATGTTTCATATGTCTTCTCTCCCTATCCTCTTCCTTTGCATTGATATTTTAATAAATACAGCCCTATTGTACGCAATTCCCCCATGAATAGCAAGAAAAATATTTCGCAAATAGTACATTGGGGCCTAAAAAGCCGTTCATCGTAGGTCGTTCGTCGTTCATCGAATATGGGGCCTGACGGCCCCGCCGGTCGCAGGCCGCCAAAGGCGGTCTGAGAGGTTAAAGGTCGCCCCCTACGCACATGGCCGTTGGCCGTGTATTTTTTTGCGAACTGCGACCTGAGCTCTATACTGGTCATATTATCAATTGCCGAGTATAATAAAAGTGTAACCTCAAAATTTCCATTTTTTGAGGTCTCAGAATCATGAGATAGCAAAAATCGCTTTTTTTGAGGTAACTGCCATGAAATATGAATCCCTGTATTCACTCTATTACAAAGACAGCCAAATATGGGAAAAAGTATATCAGGAACGGTTTCACAGCCCCTTTAGCCGTCATTTGCCTTTGGCGATAAAACAGTATCATCGTCGGCAAAGCCATCCTGCTTTTTTCTGCTATACCGAAGAAATCGCCTTATCCTTGGAAAAAATTGCCAGCGAAGTCATGGACTGTCTTGACATTATACATCAAGTTCCACCGGCCGCTATCTCGCAGTTTTTGCATACGTCCCTAGTTGATGAAATCAAATCGACCAATGACATCGAAGGCGTGCGCAGTACGAGGAAAGAAATCTTGACGGCTTTTTCCGTCCCCGAATCGGAACAGTCATTTTACCGTCTGGGCAGCATCGTCAACAAATACATCAAAATCATTCAAAAAGAATACATCCCTTTAACTACCAGCCAGGATATCCGCCAGCTTTTCGACGATTTTCTGGCCGATGAAATTAAACGAGATGACCCCAAAAATCTCCCTGATGGGAAAATCTTTCGTAAGGATCGTGTCGACATCGTCTCACCGGCACAAAAAACTATCCATCAAGGAGTCTATCCGGAATCAGCTATCATTCAAATGATGGACGCAGCCCTCGATGTGCTGAATGACAAGACCATCCCTTATTTAATCCGTGTTGCTATCTTTCACTATTTCTTTGGCTACATCCATCCTTTCTATGATGGAAATGGCCGAATGGCGCGATTCATCACGTCTTATTTGTTGGCATTGCATTTACATCCCGCAATAGCCCTGCAAGTTTCTATCTTAATCAAAAAATACCGCAAAAGATACTACGACCTGTTTTCACATACCGATGCCGACATCAATCGCGGAGATTTGACGCCCTTCATCATAGGAACCTTGAAATTCATCGAACAGGCCACGCTTTTCACACACCATACACTCAAACATAAATATCAAACTTATCAAAAAGCCAAAGAAAAGCTCACCCAAACGCCGTCCTTGTCAACGAAAAATAAAACCACCGCTGCGATTTGCGATATCCTGCTACAAGCGGCTATCTTTTCCGACATCGGCGTTTCCGTAAAAGAAATCATAGAAACCCTAAACATTTCCGAAAACACAGTCTACAATCATCTGAAAAAAATTCCTGAAGAATATCTGTGGATAAATAAAGAAATACGGCCATACCGCTACCAATTGCGGTTATAAGGGCCTGACGGCCCCGCCGGTCGCAGTTGGCAGTTCGCATGCCGCCTCGGACTCAAATGCCGCTTCGCGGCAACAGACTCAGAATGACGACATCGCCTCGAGTGCCCCTTGGCTCGTCAAAAAATAGTGGCTCGTTGTTCGTGGCTCGTAAAAACTTACCATTATACTCGGATCGGCTGTGACCAAATATCGCAGCGGGCCGCACAAGGCTCCCTTTATAGGGGAGCTGGCCGCCAAAGGCGGTCTGAGAGGTTAAAGGTCGGCCCGCTACGCGCTGAGGGCTTCCCGAAGCGTCGTTGTTAGTTTGAGTCTGTCGCGGCGGAACGCCGCATCTGAATCCGCGAGAAAGGCCGTGGTTCATTATTCGTGGCTCGTAAAAACATACCCATTATACTCGAATGGGCTGTTATGAAATCTCTCTGGCGGGCTTCCCACGGGAAGCCCCTACAGTTCGGCCATGGGCCGTGTGTATTTTTACGAACGGCTAACAGCTAGCTGCTGACTGCCAAAAAGGCGCTGTCGCATGTGCGACAGCGCCTTTTTCACTACAAACTTGATACTGCAAACTATATTCTATTTATCGATGACTTCCTTGACGATGCTGATAGCTTCTTTCAATTCATCCCAGGGGATGTTGAGCGGCGGCAGGAGGCGCAGGAGGCCGTTGGCCGTGAGGACGAGGACGCCGTGGTCGACGCAGCCTTCTACGACGTCCATGAGGGCTTTATTCTTGAGGGTGACGCCAATCATGAGGCCCATGCCGGATACGTGGTCGACGTGTTCGCACTGTTCCAGTTCTTCTTTGATGTATTTCCCTTTTTTCCGGACTTCTTCCATGAGGGCGTCGTCGAGGCGGTCGATGATGGAAATGCCACCGGCCGTACAAATCGGGTTGCCGCCGAAGGTCGAACCATGGGTATGGTCGGTCAGGGTATGCTGTGTCGAATCGGCGAACATCGTAGCCCCCAAGGGCAGGCCGCCGCCGATGGCTTTAGCCGTCGAAACGATATCGGGCTGGATGCCGTAGCCCATGTAGGAATAGAGATAGCCCGTCCGGCCATTACCGGTCTGGACTTCGTCGACGATGATCAGGATATCGTGGGCATGCGCATATTCTGCGACCTGCTGGACATATTCTTTGTCGAGGGGATGGACGCCGCCTTCGCCCTGGACCATTTCCATCATGATGGCGCAGACGTTATTTTCTTCGCAGAGCCGCTTCATATCGGCAAAATCATCAGGTTCCGCATAGACGAAGCCGTCGACGAAGGGCCCGAAGTCTTCATGGAGCGAGTCCTGGCCGCACGCCGTCAAGGTGGCAATGGTCCGGCCGTGGAAGCTGTTCTTCAAGGTGACGATGGTATAGCGGCCGTCACCGTATTTGTCGTGCGAATATTTGCGGGCCGTCTTGATGGCACATTCATTGGCTTCGGCACCGGAGTTCGAGAAGAAGACCTTCTTCATGCCCGTCTTCTGGCAGAGTTTTTCGGCCAGGACGGTCTGGGGTTCCGTAAAGAAGACGTTGGAAATATGGCTCAATTTATGGAGCTGCGCTTCAACGGCTTTGATCCACACGTCGTCACAGACGCCGAAGATGTTGACGGCAATACCGGCGCTGAGGTCGATGTATTTCTTGCCGTCCACATCATACAAAATTGCGCCTTTGCCGTGGTCCAATACGGCACCGACCCGGTTGTATACATTGACGATATATTCTTTATCAAGGGTTTTATAATCTTCTGCCATTAGGAGATTCCTTCTTTCTTATAATATGGGAGCCTGACAGCTCCGCAGGCCGCTCAAAGAGACCGTTTTTCGTTCGTAGTTCATCGTTCATCGCGATGGCTTGGTATTTTTAACTCCCATACGATGAACGAGGAACGACCTACGACCAACGAAAAAAATTTATTTTCATGTGCTAGTCGCATTTATTTGCCGATTGAATAGTGCCCTACGAACATGGTCCCTAAACCTTCTTCGGTGAGCATTTCGATGAGGATGGCATGGGGAACCGTGCCGTTGATGATGAACACGCGCTTGACGCCGGCCTTGATGGCATCGGTGCAGCACTGGACTTTGGGAATCATGCCGCCGGCGATGATGCCGTCGTTTTCCAGCTGCCGCGCCTGGTCGAGGGTGATTTCCGTGAGCAATGAATCGGGCTCGTCCTTATCTTTGAGGACACCGTCGATATTGGTCATGGACAGCATACATTCTGCATTGAGGGCACCGGCAATCTTGGCCGCTGCCGTGTCGGCGTTGATGTTATAAGCCTGGCCGTTGGTGTCGGTCCCGATGGTCGAAATGACCGGGATATAGCCTTTATCCAGGTTATCTTTGATGATGGAAACGTCGACGTCGGTAATGCGGCCGACGTAGCCCAGTTCATCGCTCTGTTTCTGGACTTTGATCATCTGGTCATCGATGCCGCAGAGGCCGATGGCTTTGCCGCCGATGGTCCCGATGAGGTTGACCAGGTCCTTGTTGACCTGACCGGCCAGGACCATCTGGACGACTTTCATCGTTTCTGCATCGGTGACGCGCAGGCCGTTGAGGAATTTCGATTCCATGCCCAATTTATTGAGCGTCTCTTTGATGTGCGGGCCGCCGCCGTGGACGAGGACGACCTTGACGCCGATGAGGTTCAAGAGGACGATATCGCCCATGACCGATTTCCTCAGGTCTTCGTTGATCATGGCATTGCCGCCGTATTTGACGACGACGATTTTGTTGCTGTATTTCTTGATGTACGGCAGGGCGTTCATCAAAATCTGCGCCTTCTGGGCATTGGTTACGGATTTGACATCTTCCGAGACGAGTTCGATTCGTTTAAACATTACAATAGATTCCCCCATTAACTGCAGGCCTTCAAGGAATTTTGGAAGCCTAATTTTTTCAATAACTGTTCCAGTCCATCAGCCAGTGCCTCCTGACTGCACGGGCTGCTGCCGGCCATGCCGTTGGCCATGACGATGAACGTAAAGTTTTCCATGTCGATGGCCGCCTTGGCCTGAGCCAGGGCGCCTTCGATGACAGCACTGCCGGCCTGGGCATCGGTCATGATGACACATAAGCCGTCGCTGTCGGCCGTACCGTCGGCGGCGACACCGCTCAGGGAACAGCCGGGCGTCCCACTGGACAAGGCTACCTGATAGGCCGTGACATCGCCGGCATTATCCAGAACCGCTTCCAGCGGCTGGCTGTCGGTCCCCAATCCTGCCGTCAGCGTCTTTAGGCTGTGGATGAGCAGGGACGGGCGGAAATACTGGCCTTTGGCCCCGCTGGCGACCAGGGCGATATCGTCTGGCGCTTCATCCATGCATTTCCCGGCAGCCTGGCAGACTTCCTGAGAAATCTCATGGCCCCGCGGCCCATCAGGAAGGGCCGTACCGTTGTGCAGGAGCAGTACCTTACCGGACTGAGTCATCAGGCCCTGACTCGTGGCGGTAACGATGGAGCAGTCGCGTCGGCTTACGATCATGGCGACATCCAATTTCACACGGCTGCTGCATAATCCACTGTACGTACCGGCAGCCTGAAATCCTTGCGGTACGCTGAGGCTATCATAAACCTGACTCATACTGACTCCACCTTTCATCTGATTCATCTAATACTGTGAACGTACTCCCGCCTATAGAGGCGGGAGCTTCCTGCTTCAACGAGAACAGCGCCACGGACTCCAAAGAGTTGC
>NZ_JBBMEU010000086.1:0-7552 GCF_040096415.1 Megasphaera intestinihominis | reverse complement strand
CCATAAAATACCGTGGGGCGCACGGGAATCTACGCCTGTGGAGAGAGTGTAAGCCGCCGCAACTCTTTGGAGTCAGTGGCGCTGTTCTCGTTGAAGCAGGAAGCTCCCGCCTCTATAGGCGGGAGTACGTTCACTCATAATCTATTCGGGTATCTGTAGGGGCTCGCACGTGCCTTTTCAGCACGTCAGGTCATGACTGTAAGGGCTGGTAAGACGGCTGCTGAAACGGACCGCAGTAGAGGACGAGCTCACTAGAGAGATTTGACCACAACCTATTTGAGTATAATAGCAGGTTTTTACGAACAACGAACCACGAGTCACGAGCCACAATTTTTTCCACGAGCCGAGGGTCACTCGAGGCGATGTCGTCATTCTGAGTTTGTTGCCGCGTAGCGGCATCTGAGTCCAAGGCGGCCTGCGAACTGCGGCCTGCGGCCGGCGTCTTATGTCCCCCTTAACAATCTTATCGCTAATGTGGTATAATACCCTATTACGGATAACTTTATCTCATTAGCGATTTTTTTGAAGGAGGATTTTTTGGATGCGGCCTTTTGTTCATTTGCATGTCCATACTCAATACAGTTTGTTCGACGGCTTGTGCAAGATTCCCGATATGGTGAAGCGTGCCAAGGAGCTGAATATGCCGGCTGTGGCGATTACGGATCATGGCAATATGTACGGTGTCATTTATCTGTATAAGGAAGCCGTAGCCCAAGGCATCAAGCCGATTCTGGGGTGTGAAGTGTATATGACCCGGGGCAGCCGTTTTGAAAAGAAGACGAAAGAACGGCTCTGTCACTTGATTTTGCTGGCCAAAGACAATAAGGGTTACCACAACCTCATCAAAATCGTGTCCAAAGGTTTTGTCGATGGGGAAAATAATTACCATAAGCCCCGCGTCGACTACGATTTGCTCGAACAGTATCATGAAGGCCTCATCGCCATGAGTGCCTGCATCGAAGGCCACATCCAGCAGGATATCCTCAATCACAATGAAGAAGGGGCCAAGCGGACTTTGGACCGGCTGGTTTCGATTTTTGGCAAGGATGATTTTTACTTGGAAGTCCAGAACCATGGGATTCCGGAAGAAAAAGTTGTCCGCACGGTATTCAAGCGCTGGTCCCAGGAATATGGCCTAAAGCTGGTGGCTACCAACGATTATCATTACATCGACCCCAGCGATGCAGCTGCCCAGGAGGTCAAGCTCTGTATTTCTACGGGCAGTACTCTCGATGACCCGTCGCATTTCCGTTTTTATAATAATGAATTTTATATGAAGAGCGGTGACGAAATGGCCGACCTCTTTGCCGACATGCCCGAAGCCCTGGATACGACGCTGGAAATCGCCGATAAGTGCAACGTCGAGATTTCTTTCAGTGAGCGCCATCTGCCGCAGTTCCCCGTACCCAAGGGGGAAACGGATTCGTCCTATCTGCGCAAGCTCTGCGAGCAGGCCCTGCCGGAAAAATATGACCCCATTACGCCGGAAGTCCGCAAACGGCTGGACTATGAATTGGGTGTCATCGACACTATGGGATTCCCGTCGTACTTCCTCATCGTCTGGGACTATGTCAAATACGCCAGGGACCATGAAATCCCCGTCGGGCCGGGCCGCGGCTCGGCAGCGGGCTCGGTCGTCGCGTATTTGCTGGGCATTACCGGTCTGGACCCGCTCAAGTACGACCTCCTCTTTGAACGATTCCTCAACCCGGAACGCGTCACTATGCCGGATATCGACATGGACTTCTGTTATGAAAACCGGGGCCGCGTCATCGATTACGTTACCCGGAAATACGGTGTCGACCACGTCTCGCAGATCATCACTTTCGGGACCTTGGCGGCCAAAGCCGTCCTGCGTGATGTCGGCCGCGTCCTCGACATCCCCTTGAGTGAAGTGAACCGCATCGTCAAGATGGTGCCTAACGAATTGGGCATGACCCTCGACAAGGCCCTGAAGATGAGCAAGGAATTCCGCGAGGAATATGAACAGAATGCGACGGTCCACCGCCTCGTCGATTTCGGTAAATCCCTGGAAGGCCTGGTCCGCCATTCATCGACTCACGCAGCGGGCGTCGTCATCTCGGCGGCTCCTGTCGACGACTACGTGCCGGTCCAACATTCCAAGGAAGGCGATTTGACGACACAGTACGAAAAGGACCTGGTCGAAGAACTGGGCCTGCTCAAAATGGACTTCCTGGGCTTGCGGACGCTGACCGTCATCGGTGATGCCGTCAAGATGATCAAAAAGGACCACGGCATCGACCTGGACATCAATGCCATTCCCCTGGATGACCCGGAAACGTGCCGGCTCCTGACCGAAGGCGATACGGCCGGTGTCTTCCAGATGGAATCATCGGGCATTACCAACCTGGTCAAGGAACTGGCGCCGAGGCACTTTGAAGACATGATCCCGCTCGTCGCCCTCTACCGTCCGGGGCCTTTGGGCAGCGGCATGGTCGATGATTTCATCAAGGGCAGTCACGGTGAAAAGAAAGTCACCTACCTGCACCCGCTGCTGGAACCGATCCTCAAGGATACATATGGCGTCATCCTCTACCAGGAACAGGTCATGCAGATCGCCTCGGTCATGGGCGGCTTTTCCTTGGGACAAGCTGATTTGCTGCGCCGCGCCATGGGCAAGAAAAAGGAATCCATCCTGGTCGCCCAGCGGGCTAATTTCCTGGAAGGGACGCGAAAGAACGCCATTCCCGACGACATTGCCAACAAGGTATTCGACCTCATGGTCTATTTCGCCGGCTATGGTTTCAACAAGTCCCATTCGGCAGCTTATGCCTACGTAGCCTGGCAGACGGCGTACCTCAAGGCCCATTATCGGCCGGAATTCATGGCAGCGACTATGACCAGCATGATCAACGATGTCAGTAAAATCAGTTACTACGTCGCAGAGTGCCGCCGTCACGGCGTCCAGGTCCTGTCGCCTGACGTCAATGCCAGCATATCCATGTTCTCCGTCCAGGACGGGGCCATCCGCTTTGGCCTGTCCGGCGTCAAGAGCGTTGGCGCCAACGCCATCGAAGCCATCGTCAAGGCCCGCGAAGAGGGCGGACCATTCACATCGCTCGGCGATTTCTGCAGCCGCGTCGATTACCATATCGTCAACAAGCGGGCCCTGGAAAGCCTCATCAAATGCGGGGCTATGGATTCTTTTGGCAAGAAGCGGTCCCAACTCATGGCCGTCATCGACCAGGCCATCGCCATGGGGTCCCTCAGTCAGAAGGACTACGCGTCGGGTCAGATGGGGCTCTTCGACGATGCCGAAGATGTCATGACGGAACTGGAATATCCGGATATCGAGGAATATCCCATCGAAATGCGCCTGGCCATGGAAAAGGAATACGATGGTTTTTATTTCAGTGGCCATCCCCTCAATAAATATAAGGACATTATGAAGAAATTGACGCCCTTGTCGGTCCTCTATGGGGAAGACGGGCGGCAGTACGATGGCAAGATGATGCGCATCGGCGGCCTGATTACGGCCAAGAAGCAGGTCATGACCAAGCGCAATGAACAAATGGCCATCATCACCGTCGAAGACTTCACCCATGCCGTATCGGTCGTCGTCTTCCCTAAGACCTATGCCCGCTATCAGCAGGCCGTCGCCGTCGATATGGCCGTCGCCATCCGCGGCCGGGCCGACATCAACGACGACAGCATCCAGATTCTGGCCGAAGAAGTGAAACCGCTGGACCAGGAAAAGGGAGAACCCGTGCAGCCCGCTGCCGTATCGCCGGCAGCAGCCCGCCAGGCTGGCGACTATTGGCATCCCGGTATGGGCGCCAAATTATTCATCAAGATCCCGGCCCACTTGGAACGGACCGATTTGGCCGGCCGCATCGGCCAGGTCCTGGAACAACATCCGGGACCGGTCAAGGTTTACTTCCACCTCATGGGCAGCCGCAAGACCATCTTGACTAATGAAAAATATTGGGTAGAAACGACAGAAGACCTGCGGCAAAAACTGCAGGCCATGCTGGAACCGCGGTCCCTGGTCGTGCAGTGAGGCGTATGAAGGCTTCTGTCATCATGCGAGGTTCCTTTGCTTCATAGTTTGTAGTATGGAGTTTGTAGTTTGTAGAAGCTGGTTTTAAATTTTTTACCATTTGCTGCAAACTAAAAACTACAAACTTAAAACTCAAAAAGAGGCTGTCTTAATGCGACAGCCTCTTTTTGTCATTTCCCCGGATCAGCCATGATTTTGGCCAGGACGACGCGGTATTTATCGTTGTATTTTCGCATGCAGTCGTTGATGTCGCGGCGGATGCGGGCGATGTTTTCGACGTTATATTCTGCCGGCGGGATGTGGATGTCACAGATGACATTGAGCCGGGCATGGCCTGAGGTGATGCGCAGGTGGTCCGTATGATAACGGGGATATTTTTCGTGGACGATCTTATCCAGGACGTGGCGGACGTCGTTGATTTTGTGGATGTCTGTGCAGAGCGGGTCCATGTGGATATTGACTTCCATATGGTACTTGTCCTGCAATTCGTCTTCCAGGACGTCTAAGGCGGCGTGGACTTCGACGAGGTCAGCCTTGTCCGGGACTTCGGCGTGAATCGAGCCGAACATGCGGCCCGGGCCGTAGTCGTGGATGCGGATGTCGTGGACGCCGACGACGTGGGGACAATTCAAAGCAGTCGCTACGATGCCCCGGATGAGTTCCGGGTCCGGCGCCTTGCCCAGGAGAATGTTAATGACGTCTTTGGCAATGCCGTAGCCGGCGTACATGATCATCAGGCCGATGGCCGTGCCGGCAGCGGCGTCGATGGGCAGCGTCGTGAACTGCTGGGCAATGGTAGCGACCAGGACGCCCGTCGTGGCGATGGCATCGGTAATGCTGTCGGCAGCCGTCGCATCGTTGACGCCGGAATTGATTTTCTTGCCGATATAGCGGTTATAGATGCACATCCAGACCTTGACGGCGATGGAGATGATGAGGACGCCGATGCTCCAATAGGAGAATTCCATGTCTTCTGGTTCAAAGAATTTGCCAATCGACGTTTCGCAGAGCTTGTAGCCGACGACGAGGATGATGATGGAAATGGTCAGCGATGCCAGGTATTCAAAGCGGCCGTGGCCGAAGGGATGTTCCTTGTCTGGCGGTCGGTTGCTCAATTTGGCACTGATGATGGAAATGAATGACGAACACATGTCGGTCAGGTTGTTGAAGGCATCGGACAAGATACCGATGCTGTTGCTCATCATGCCGACGAGGAATTTGCTGACAAAGAGGAAGAGGTTACAAATAATGCCTAAGATGCCGCCGAGGATACTGTATTGTTCACGGACGTGTTTGTCATCGGTATCCTCATAGTTCTTGATGAAGCGGCGGATAATGAATTCGATCATATGAAATCACCCAGCTTTCTGATTCCCTTCATTATAGCAGAGATAGGGCGAGATACAAGTAATAACGAGAAAGAAATTGAGAATAAAAGAAATGCAAAAAAATCATAATATTATCGAAAATGGGAATAGTTATTGAGTATTTTGCTGGGAAGAATTGCAATTACTTTATTTTTTTATATAATAGAATAGTGATTGAAGAATAATAAGCTCATAAAGTATATGATGGGGAGGATGTATGGATATACGAAAAGCACTTATTTTTGATATGGATGGGACCATGTTTGATACGGAACCCATTTCTTATCGCTGTTGGCGGGACGTATCAGCCCGGTATGGTTTTGACCTGGACCGCTCGGTGTTCGACCGCATGCTGGGACGGGACAATCTGCGCATCCGTGCTATTTGTGATGACGCCTTCGGTCCGGATTATCCCTATGACGATATTTGTCGGGAAAAGGTGGCCTTGCAGCTGGAATATTACCGCAGCCATGCTATTCCCATCAAGCCGGGCCTGCTCCACGTCCTGCACTATGCCCGGGAAAAAGGGATTGCCTGCGCCGTCGCTTCGTCATCACCGCGGACACTGATTGAATATTTATTAGATAAAACGGGTGTAGCTCCCTTCTTTTCCGTCGTCCAGAGCGGGGAAGAAGCGGCCCATGGCAAGCCGGATCCGGATGTGTTCCTCATGGCCTGCGACAAAGCCCGTGTTTCACCGGACCAGGCATTAGTATTGGAAGATTCAGAGAGTGGCATCCTGGCCGCCCATGCTGCGGGAATCCCGTCTATCTGGATCCCCGATTTAATTACTATTCCCAAAGACGTACAAGACCTGGCCTGGACATGTTGCTACAGCCTGGAAGAAGTTCCAGGACTGCTGGCGAAAGGGGATTCATAATATGACACAGACAAAGCGAAGCCTCTGGCTTTTGCTCATGACCGTATTTTTAGGGATGCTGGCAGCTATTGCACCGCTGTCGACGGATATGTATCTGCCAGCCCTGCCGTCGATGATGACGGCCTTTGGCGTGACGCCGTCTGTCATCCAGCTGACTTTGACGGCCTCTATGACCGGCATGGCGCTGGGGCAGATCGCCGTCGGCCCTATCAGTGATGATAAGGGGCGCCGCCTGCCCTTGATGGTCGGCATGGCGATCTTTACCTTGTCGACGGTGGGCTGTATTTGGTCGCCGTCCATTCAGGTCTTCCTCATCTTCCGGCTCATCCAGGGCTGTGCCGGTGGTGCCGGTATCGTCCTGTCCCGGGCCATTGCCCGCGACATCTGCAAGGGCAGCGCCTTGACGCGGCTCTTTGCCATGCTCATGCTGGTCAATGGGATTGCACCGATTCTGGCTCCCGTCATCGGCGGCCAGATCCTGCGCTTTGCCCCGTGGGAAGGCGTCTTCCTCTTTATTGCCATTGTCGGGCTGATCCTGACCGTATCGGCCGGTTTGATGCGTGAAACACTGCCGCAGCGGCGCCGCGTATCCGGCGGCATGGCAGCCAGTATGAAGAGCTTTACGGCCCTGTTCCGTCAGCCTTATTTTATGGGGCATTGTATCATGCAGTGCTTTTCCTTTGCCGCCTTTTTTGCCTATATTTCCGGATCATCCTTTGTTTTCCAGAACGTCTACGGCGTATCAGCTCAGGCTTTCAGCCTCATCTTTGGCATCAATGGTGTCGGCCTCATGATCAACGGTGCCGTTACGGGCCGGTTGACAGGCCGCATTGCTGACTGGAAACTCCTTCGGTTTTCCCTGTGTCTGGCCGCTGTCGGCAGCGTGGCCCTGCTGGCAGCCTTCAGTACCGGCATGCCGCTGCCGGTCATCATGGTCATTCTCTTCTTGACCGTATCGACGCTGTCCATGATGAGTACCAGCAGTTTCTCCATGGCCATGCAGGACCAGGGACGCAGCGCCGGCAGTGCGTCGGCCCTCATCGGCTTCTTCTCCATGATCAGCGGCGCCGTCATGGCCCCAGTCGTCGGCATCGCCGGAGACCATACGGCCATCCCCATGGGCATCGTCATGGTCATCGGCGAAATCGGCGCCCTCCTGGCCTTCTATGCCTTGATCTATCCGCGACATAGAAAAGAACATTGATCCTTTGTAGGGGCTCGCACGTGGCGAGCCCGCCGGGGATATGCGAGATACTTGTAAACTTGATTTGTGTGAGCGGGCGT
>NZ_JBBMEU010000085.1:0-7835 GCF_040096415.1 Megasphaera intestinihominis | reverse complement strand
CCCCCGGGGGCCCCCCCTACATGGACTTGCTGCGGGCCGCCCTCTGGGACGGCCCCTACAGCATCACCGATGGTCTTGGCGATGGCTTCGGGCTTTTCCTGGGCCACCAGGGCCGTGACGATGCTGTGGTAGATGGCGCGGTAGACGGCTTGTTCATCAGAGAATTTGATTTCCGTCTTAGCCGGATGGACGTTGACGTCAATCGTCGCCGGGTCGACGTGGAGGTGGAGCATGGCAAAGGGATAGCCCGATTTCGGCAGCATGGCATGATAGGCATTGTCAATGGCCTTGAACATCAAGGGATTATGGACGATGCGGTGATTGACGATGCACGTCTGCCAGTTGCGGTTGCTCTTTAAGACCGACGGCTTGCCTACATAGCCTTCCAGGCTGATACCGTCCTGGTCGGCAGTGACGGCAAAGACATCGCGGGCGACGTTGGCGCCGTAGATATTGGCAACGGTTTCCCGCAAATCGCCGGTGCCGCCGGTCTTCATTGTCGTCCGGCCGTTATTGGTAAAAGTAAAGGCAATGGCCGGATTGGCCAGGGCCAGTTTGGTCACCATTTCAGAGATTTTCGAACTTTCCGTCCGTTCGCTCTTGAGGAACTTGCGCCGCGCCGGCGTATTGTAAAAGAGGTCGCTCACTTCCATCGTCGTCCCGACCGGTGCGCCGGCCTGGTCTTCTGCCGTGATTTCGCCCCCGTCGAGGATGAGGTGCGTCGCAAAGTCATCGCTGGCCTGGCGCGTCGTGATCTGCATGTGCGATACGGCGGCGATACTGGGCACGGCTTCGCCGCGGAAGCCTAAAGACGTAATGGCAAAAATATCTTCGACGGAACTGATCTTGCTCGTACCGTGGCGGATGATGCACTTATGGGCATCTTCCGGACTCATGCCGCAGCCGTCGTCAGTGACCCGCATATAGGACTGGCCGCCGTCGGCGATTTCCACTTCAATGGCATGGGCACCGGCATCGATGGCATTTTCTACGAGTTCTTTGATGCACGATGCCGGCCGTTCGACGACTTCGCCGGCAGCAATCTTATTGCGCGTTGCTTCATCTAAGACATGAATGATTGAACTCACTGGATCCCACTTCCTTCTTTGGCATCTTTTTGCAGATTATATAAGAAAGAAATCGCTTCAATCGGCGTCATACTGCTGACATCGACGCTGAGCAACTTGTCGATGACGGGACTGGAAAAGAGGCTGTCTCCCATGGGTGACGGCGCCGGATTCACAGGCGCCTTGGCCGGGACGGGTGCTCCGCCGTTCTTTTCCAAGTCTTCCAAGATGACGTCGGCCCGCTTGAGCAGGCTTTCGGGCAGCCCGGCCAGACGGGCGACGTGCAGGCCATAGCTGCGGTCGGCCCCGCCGGGAATGATGCGCCGCAGGAACTTGATGTTCTTGCCCCGTTCCTTGACGGCGACGGTATAATTCTTAATTTTCGGCGAATCGTCAGCCATGGCGATGAGCTCATGGTAGTGCGTCGCAAACAGCGTCAGGGCGTGGATGTGCTTCAGGCAGTATTCGATGACAGCCCGGGCGATGGACATGCCGTCGAAGGTACTCGTGCCGCGGCCGATTTCATCGAGGATGAGCAGGCTGCGGCTGGTGGCGTGTTTCAGGATGTACGACACTTCCTTCATTTCCATCATGAACGTACTCTGGCCGGTGAGGATGTCGTCGCTGGCACCGATACGGGTAAAAATGCGGTCCACCGGGCAGATAGACCCTTCTTTGGCGGGAATGAAGGAGCCGGCCTGGGCCATGAGGACCAGCACGGCGACCTGGCGCATATACGTCGACTTGCCGGCCATGTTGGGGCCGGTGATGACCAGGATTTCATGGTCTTCATGGTTCAAGGTGACGTCGTTAGGCACGAACAATTCGTCTTTCAAATACTTTTCAATAATGGGATGGCGGCCGTCCTTAATGGAAATCGTCGCCTTGGTATTGAGGCTGGGACGGACGTAGCGGTTGTCATAGGCCGCGCAGGCCAGGCTGTACAGGCAGTCGATGCAGGCAATGGCCCGGGCCGTTTCCTGCATGGCCGGGATATGGCCCTGGATCTGGCGGCGGATATCGCCGAAGAGCTTGTATTCCAGCGCCAGCATCCGTTCCTGGCTGGTCAGGACTTTGACTTCAAATTCCTTCAATTCCGGCGTGATGTAGCGTTCGGCATTGACCAACGTCTGCTTGCGCACGTAGTAATCGGGGATGGGCTTGGTATTGGCATGGGAAATCTCGAAGTAATAGCCAAAGACCTTAGTATAGCCGATTTTCATCTTGATGCCCGTCTTTTCCCGTTCCTTCTCTTCCAGTTCCTGCAAAAAGGCATGACTGTTGGCCGCAATGGAGCGGATTTCATCGAGTTCCGGCGAAAAGCCGTCGCGGATGACGCCGCCGTTGCGGATGACCAGGCCCGGTTCGTCCTTGATGCCCCGGCAGAGCAGGTCATAGACGTCGTCATGAGTCTGCAAGCGGTCATTGAGGCTGTGCAGGAGGTCGGCACTGGCACCGGACAGGACCTGTTTCAGCTGCGGGATGACGGCCAGCGATTCCCGCAGGGCTACCAGGTCCTTGGGGCTCACGGTCCCCGTTTCGATGCGGGTCAGGATGCGTTCAAAATCGTAAATCCGGTCCAGCACGTCTGCCGTGTCCTGGCGCATGATTTCGTGGAGGACGAAATCTTCGACGGCATCCTGGCGGCGCGTAATGTCGGCAATGCGGATGAGCGGCGCTTCCAGCCACTTGCGCAGGAGCCGGCCGCCCATAGCCGTCTTAGTCTTGTCCAGGACATCGAGGAGCGTCCCCCGGCGGCCGCCGTCGCGGACGTTCTGCGTGATTTCCAGGTGGCGCAGGCTGGCCGCATCGACGACCAGACGCCGTTCATTATCGATATGTTCCAGCGAATTGATGTGGGAAATATCGGACTGCATGACGTCACTGACATAGGCCAGGAGCATGCCGATACACTCGCCGGCCACCGAGGCAGCGGCAAAGTCTTCCGGCGGGAAATAGGACCGGGCCTGTTCCCGGTAATCGACACTGTCATCGGCAGGAAATTCCGTAACCGTACACTGGGCCAGGTGGCTGCGCAGGTATTCGCGGACGGCATCCATATCCTTCCCCATGTGGGCGTAAATGAGCTCACTCGGTTCGTAGACGGCCAGGATGTCGAACAGGGAATCTTCCATGACCGACGCCGCACAGTCGGCCCACAAACATTCGCCCGTCGTGACGTCCATGAGGGCGATGGAAAGGATGGCATCGCTTTCGGCCAGGCAGCCGATGTAATTGTTCTTCTTCGACGCCACGGCATTCTCCAGAGTAATCGTCCCCGGCGTGATGACCTTGATGATCTTGCGCTTGACCAGCCCCTTGGCCAGCTTCGGGTCTTCCATCTGTTCACAGATAGCGACTTTATAGCCTTTGTGGACCAGCCGTTCGATATAGGTGTCGGCCGAATGGAAAGGTACGCCGCACATGGGGACCTTCTCTTTATTGCCGCCAGCCCGGCCGGTCAGGGTCAGGTCGAGTTCGCGCGACGCCGTCAGGGCATCGTCAAAAAACATTTCATAGAAATCGCCGAGGCGGAAAAAGAGAATCTTATCCTGGCACTGCTCTTTGACTTCCATGTACTGCTGCATCATAGGCGTTAATTTTTTTCCTGCCAAAGTCTCACCTTCCTTTAGTGCACTAAGTGACCTTTGAGGACCCACGTCTGGCCTTTGTCGACCTGGACCGGCACGGTATCGCCGATGGCGACGGAACCGTCATTTTCCCAGATGATCATCTTGTTGCCCGTCGTCCGGCCGAACCAGTGGTTGGCATCGTTCTTGGTCGGCCCTTCAACGATGACGTCATAGACGTGGTCTTCCATTTCTTTATTTTTTGCTAAACTATAGACGTTCTGCACATCCATGAGCCGCTGCAGACGGCGGCTCTTTTCTTCCTGCGGGATCTGGTCTTCCATCTTGGCCGCCGGCGTCCCCGTCCGCGGCGAATAGATGAAGGTATAGGCCATGTCGTACTGGACGCGCTTGAGCAGGTTCAGCGTATCTTCGAACATGGCCTCCGTTTCGCCTGGGAAGCCGACGATGATGTCCGTCGTCAGGACCAGGTCGGGCATGCACTTGCGGGCATAGTCGACGAGTTCCAGGTAATGTTCCACCGTGTAGCCGCGGTTCATCTTCTTCAAGAGCTCGTCAGAACCGCACTGGATGGGCAGATGCATGTGGTTGACGACCTTTTTGCTGTCGGCAATGGCGTCGATCATGGCAAAAGTCATATCCTTGGGGTGGCTGGTCATGTACCGGACCCGTTCGATGCCGTCGATATCGTCGACAGCGGCGACGAGCTTGGAGAAATCCGTGCCGTCCTTGAGGTCCAGGCCATAGGAATTGACATTCTGGCCGAGAAGGGTGATTTCCTTGTAGCCTTCAGCAGCGACCTTCTTGATTTCTTCGACAATGGCGTCGATGGGACGGCTCACTTCACGGCCCCGGACATAAGGCACGATACAGTACGTGCAGAACTTGTTGCAGCCGTTCATGATGGGGATCCAGGCAAAGAATTTCTGGAAGCGCTTGACCGGCATATCATGGAAAGCCGGCAGGGTCATGTCGGCAGCCATATAATGGTCGGCCTTGCTGCGCCGTTCCCGGATGAGCTCGATGAGCTTGTGGATATTGTGCGTACCGATGACCAAATCGATGTGCGGCGCCCGCTTGAAGAGCTTATCCTGCCATTCCTGGGCCATGCAGCCCGTGACGGCAATGATCAAATCGGGGTTCTGCTTCTTCAAATGCTTGAGTTCGCCGATTTTCCCCAGCGTCTTGTCTTCCGCCGTTTCGCGGACACAACACGTATTGATGAGGATGACATCGGCTGTATCCAAATCTTCCGTATTGTGATAGCCCAGCTCCTCCAACTGACCGGCATAATGCTCACTGTCAGACATATTCGCCTGACAGCCATAAGAAATAATATGATAAAATCGATTGCTCTGAAAATCCATGTATTCTCTCCGTTTTTCACAAAAATCATAATTTAGGGTTTACAGTATATAATACCATATATAGGCCGCCCCTGTGAAGGGCTTTTTAGGGGCTCGTGGCCCGCAGGCCGCCGGTCGCAGTTCGCAGGCCGCCGTGAATCCTGTGCCCAGCCGGGATTTATGACGAACGATATCTGCTAACCCCTGACCCCTAGCTGCTAACAGCTTGAAAGGACTTGTCGCCGTGCGACAAGTCCTTTCTCTTTACTCTCTCGATTCTATTTTTTGCTCGAAGCCTTTATTTCAAAGGGAATCCGTTGTTCCCGGACGGTTGTCTTGATGAACAAATGGATGGCTGCCGTCATGCTGATGCCGGCAGCATCGCAAAATGCTTCAAACTCCTTTTTGAGGTCTGAATCGATACGAAAAGACAATCCTATCTGTGCGATGATACTCCCCTCCTCTACTGTTTTGCTTCGGGAATGACGCGGACTCGTTCGATCGTCGGTTTGCCATTCTTATCTTTGGCAATCGTATCGATGCGGATGTGTTTCATTTCCGGCGAGAATTCTTTCGCTAATTTATCCAGCGTGCCGTCCTGGCTCAAAGCCGGGTTGGAAGCGGCACCGGCCATGATGGCCCGGTACACGATGGCAGCAAATTCATAACGCGTCATCATGCGGTCGCCGTCGAAGTTCCCATCGGGATAACCCGTCAGGATACCGGCCTGTTTCAGCTTGGTAACGTATTCTTAAGAAGTATATCTTCACATAAAAAAACGCAGGAACCAAACCGGCGCCCCTTCCGGTTTAGTTCCTGCGTATTTATAGACTCCACTGTCTAAAAGGCGAATCGTGAATATACATTTATCCTTTATGGAATTACACTATAGCAATATACTTGCTATAATAGTAATCATAGATTTTAACTCAAACTTTAGTAGTTAGCTTTAATCAGCGGACGCGGACGAGTTCGTATTCCCGTGTGCCTAAGCCGATTTTTTCAGCGTGTTCCAGGGTCGTCTTCCAGTCGACATTAGGATTGCTGTCGAGGAAGTGATCGTGATGGTGCTGCCAATCGGGTTTAGCCAGGTTATCCGACAACTGGCTGTTGGGCATAGGAGCGGCTTTCATGCAGGCATCGGCACAAGCCTGGTCGAGAGCGACCGGGTCGAAGGAAGCGAACATGCCGATGTCCGGCAGGATAGGTGCATCGTTTTCGGCATGGCAGTCGCAGTTCGGCGAAATGTCCATGACCAGGTTGATGTGGAAGCACGGGCGGTCCTGGCAGACGGCCTGGGCGTATTCGGCCATCTTGCGGTCCAGTTTTTCATTGGCATCCCATTCGACAGTCTGAATGGCATCAAAAGCACAGGCGCCGATGCAGCGGCCGCAGCCTTTGCACAAGTCTTCGTGGATGTGGGCGACGTTATCTTCATAAGTGATGGCGTCAGAACCGCATTCCTGAGCGCAGCGATGACAGTTCTTGCACTTGCTTTCGTCAACTTTCGGTTTGCCCGACGAATGCTGTTCCATCTTGCCGGCGCGGCTGCCGCAACCCATGCCAATATTCTTGATGGCGCCGCCAAAGCCCGTCATTTCATGGCCCTTGAAGTGAGCCAGGCTGATGAAAACGTCGGCATCCATGATGGCCCGGCCGATTTTCGCTTTTTCGACGTATTCGCCGTTCTTGACCGGCACTTCGATTTCATCGGTGCCGCGCAGGCCGTCGCCGATGATGATCTGACAGCCCGTAGTGACCGTATTATAACCGTTGAGGTTGGCACAATCCATGTGTTCCAAAGCGTGCTTACGACTGCCCGGATAGAGCGTATTGCAGTCCGTCAGGAACGGCCGGCCGCCTAATTCCTTGACCAAATCGGCCACGGCTTTGACGTACTGCGGGCGCAGCGAAGCCAGACAGCCTAATTCCCCAAAATGCATCTTGATGGCGACGAATTTTCCTTCAAAATTGATATTTTCAATACCAGCCTTCTTGCAGAGCTTCTGCAGTTTCTGTAAATTATTTTTCCCCGGACGGCAGCGGAAGTCCGTGAAATATACCTTGGCTTTTTCCATATTTTTACCCCCTAACAATAAGATACTTTCATTGTACCACCTGAAGTACACTCTAAGTCAACATTTTCTTTGTAAACCAACTGTCAAAAATAAATATGCAAAAAAACTTGACGGATAGCGCATACCATGCTATACTAGTAAAGTACCTTATGGAGCGGTATCGAAGTGGTCATAACGGGGCTGACTCGAAATCAGTTAGGCCGAAAGGTCTCGTGGGTTCGAATCCCACCCGCTCCGCCAAATCAAAAACGCACTGATAAGCCATTCATGGAACTTATCAGTGCGTTTTTTCTATAACAAGTACATCTTCTAGGATAATTTCTATCAATATTTGCTCGTGTTTCATCGATTTTCTAAGTCCCTATAGGCTTTTTCATTGCGTTGAAACATGAGATGAGAGGCCTTACGGATTTTTTCTTTTATTTCTTGATTTCCTTTGCTGGTAAGAAGTTTTCTTGTCTCAGATTCCTTGATTACTTTGGCAGTATTAGATAAATTCATGACATTCATCTCCTTACATACATTCTTACTCACTATAAGTGATATTAACTTACTATAAATAAGTATATCACAACTGACGAAGTATTTACTATTCAAGCATCAAAAAAAGAGGCTGTCGCATGAAGACAGCCGGATTTGTTTTTTTCAGATTTTTTGTTCAGCCCTAATGGATACGGCTGCCTGGCCCCTGGTGGGTGACATTGCGGGAACGTCCTCGGTCCGGCACGGTCCGGGTAGGCCGTGCCGGATGGC
>NZ_JBBMEU010000084.1:0-8000 GCF_040096415.1 Megasphaera intestinihominis | reverse complement strand
CAGGAACCTGAGGGCGTCTCCTCTGGCGGGCCGCCCTTGGGGCGGCCCCTACAGCATGTTTACGACGATGGGCTCGGTGCGCAATTTGTGGAAATCGCAGCGCCGGACAAGTTCATCCCGGCTATAGCGGCGCCGTTCCGGCACCAGGCCGCCGGCGTAGGCCAGGTAGGATAAGATGTCTTCTGCCGTAAGGCCCCGGTCCCGCAAGGAGCGGATAGTGATGCCGTGCTGGCGCTTGGACAGGCGGTTCCCGACTTCATCGACGAGCATGGGCACGTGGGTGTATACGGGCGGCGTATAACCCAACGTTTCCATGAGCCATATCTGCTGGGCCGTCGACGATAACAGGTCTTCGCCGCGCAGGACATGGGTGATGGCCATGGCCCCGTCGTCGACGGAGACGGCCAGCTGATAGGCATACATGTCGTCGGCCCGGCGGACGACGAAGTCGCCGCAGCAGCGCGTCAAGTCTTCGTGGAACGGCCCGTAGACGCCGTCTGTAAAGGAAATGGTCCGTTCCGGCACATGGACCCGCCACGACGGCTTCTTGGTCATCTGCTTCCGCTGGGCTTCGCTCAGGCCGTAGCAATGGCCGTCGTAGACGGTATGCTCGCCGGCATGAGGGGCGCCGACGGCCTGCAGGCGGGCGCGGCTGCAATAACAGGGATACAAGAGGCCGGCGGTTTTGAGTGTATCCAGGGCCGCCGCATAGCGGTCGTATCGTTCCTGCTGGATGTACGGCCCGTAAGGTCCGCCTATGTCAGGCCCTTCATCCCAATCGAGGCCCAGCCAGTGCAGGTCTTCCATGAGGGCCTGGGTAAAGATGGGTTTCGATCGCTGTTCATCAATATCTTCGATCCGCAGGACCAAGGTCCCGCCGGCCTGGCGCACTTGCAGCCAGGCCAGGAAAGCCGACCAGACATTTCCCAAATGGATATAGCCCGTCGGGCTCGGCGCAAAACGTCCGCGCATGACACTCACATCCTAATCGGGCAGCGAAATGAGGCTGGTGAACAAGTCCTTCGCTTCGCGTATCTTGGCTTCACTGCCCATGACGCAGACATTGTCATCGGCCATGACGGCGCGGATGCGCGGTGCCAGAGCCCGGATGTCGGCGGCCGTCGTCGCCAGCAGCTGGTCCCGGCGCTGCTGAGCAATGGCATCAGTGGTCCCCGTGAAATAGCGGGTCATGGCCTTGGCCCCCCGCAGGGACGGCGTCAAGGGGATGTCGATGCGACTCAAGGTCCCGATGACGTATTTCGTCATTTCCCGGTCAGACACGTCGAAGGATTCCAGATAATCTGCCAGGGCATCGTAGGCTTCGACGCTGGAGCGGAGATTGGGGTCGCGGTACGAGCAGAAGACCATGTCGCCGTTGTCATAGAAACGGGTGAAGGCGCCGTACGCCCCGCCCTGGACGCGGATCTTCGTCCACAAGTAGCCGTACTGGAGGATCGTATCGAGGACCATGAGCGAGCCGTCGTAGTCGTAGCCGTGGCTGCGGAAGTTGCCGCCTTTGGCGACGTACTGGACCGTGCCGCTGGTCATGATGCCTTCATTCTTCCGGGACAGGCCGAAATCGCACAAGCCCTGGAGCTTTTCGCCCTGCGGCAGGGCCGTGATCCACGACGACACAGTGTTTTTCGCCGTCTGCCAGTCGTCCCGGCTGGCCGTCACTTCCAGGGTCAGGGCCGAACGGGTGAAGATCTTCTTCATGACCGCAGCGAGTTTGGCGCCGATGGCTTCGGCGTCCGTGTGGATGCGGCTGGCGACATCGGTAATGAATTCGTAGTACGACAATTCCCCGGCGTCGCAGAAGGCTTCGACTGGCGAAACGTAGGACAAGACGCGGTGCATGACGATCGTATGGCCCCGGCGGAAGGCATCCATATCCCAGCCGGCCTTCGTTTCTTCCACGAGTTCGACCAGGCGGTCCTTATTCGTGAAGACCGTATGCAGGGAGATTTCCTTCAACAAATCGACGAGTTTGTCCAGGTTCTGCGTCAGGCCTTTGGCCTTGAAGCGGAAGACCGGCATGTAGTCCTTGTTGTCCGTCCGGTTCGAAAAGGCCGACACGCTGTAGTCGATGCCGCCCGTGTACAAGTCGATGAGCGACGCGATGTCCCCATACGTATGGTCTGTCGTATCCATATCGCCGATGAGGTCGCTCAGCAGGTAGACATAGGAAATTTCTTCCCGTGTCAGGCCGTGGAGGTCGAAGTAGGCATTGACATAAGTAATGCCGTTCGTTTCATCCGCGACATAGCAGACCGGGACGCCGCCTACATCCTGCTGTTCCATGGCAATCGTGTCGGCCTTCTTTTCCAGGTCGTCCCGGGTCAGGGTCGGAATCGTTTCCAGGGCTTCCGGCGAGTCCGGCGTGGCCTGCCGCTTCTGCAGGGCCTGGGAGTCGGCTACGATGGCGTCGATTTCTTCTTTCGAGAGCGAAGCCTTGTAAACAGCCAGCTTGTCGGCCAGGGCCTTGTCGTGCCGTTCGGTCAGGCCCGGTTCCGGTACCAGTGAGATCAGGGCGTAATAGGGATTGTCGAGGATGTATTTCTGGATGAGGCCTTCAAAGTAGCCGTTGTCGATGCCGCGGCGCAACACATCCAGGGAGCCTTCATAAGACAGGGCAGCCAGGGGATCCATATCGTAGAGCCACGTATCCATGCAGCGGATGCCGTAGATGAGGCCCTTCGGGCGGCCGACGAAATCGGCTTCGCGCAGGATGAATTCCGTCCGGTTCAAAGCGCCTGTGAGCAGGGTCTTGTCCAGGCCGTCGCGGACCATGTTGCTGAGGACGTCGCGGACGATGGGCAGGATCTTGTCCTGTTTATCCGGGTCCGAGCCATTGACGGAAATGCCCCACATGGGCTGCAGGAGACCGTCCTGGAAGTCACCGGAAATATCCTTGCCCAGACCGGCATCGACCAGGGCTTTCTTCAGCGGCGCTGCCGGCGACTGCAGGAGGACGTAGGTCAGGACTTTGAAGGCCATGGCTACCGTCGGGTCCAGGGCGTCGTCGATGACATAGGTCAGGCTGTGCAGCGTCTTGTGGTCCGTCTTTTCTCCCGTGGCAATGCCGTAGGGGAAGGTCTGGACCTGGCTGCCCGGGCAGGCCTGGCGGCCGATGGCCGAATCGATGGTCTGGGCCTGGAACTGGCTCAGGTATTCGCCGTCGATGAAGGCCAGGGTCTGGTCGATATCCATATCGCCGTAGAGGAAGATATAGCTGTTCGACGGGTGATAATATTTGGCGTGGAAAGCGGCAAAGCCTTCCTGCGTCAAGTTCGGGATATCATCGGGGTTGCCGCCCGATTCGACGCCATACGTCGTATCCGGGAAGAGGGCATCCATGACGTGCCGTTCCATCTGCGAGTCCGGTGAAGAGAAGACGCCTTTCATTTCGTTATAGACGACGCCGCGATAAGTCAGCTCGTCGTCAGCCGAGTCGAGATGATAATGCCAGCCTTCCTGCATGAGGACCTGTTTGTCCTTAATCATGTTCGGGAAGAAGACGGCGTCGAGATAGACGTCCATGAGGTTCTTGAAATCAGCAGCGTTGCGGCTGGCTACGGGATACATGGTCTTGTCCGGAAAGGTCATGGCGTTGAGGAAGGTGTTGAGCGAGCCCTTCACCAGTTCGACAAAGGGTTCCTTGAGGGGGAACTTCCGCGAGCCGCAGAGCGTCGAATGTTCGCAGATATGGGGTACGCCAGTGCTGTCGGACGGCGTCGTCCGGAAGGAAATGGAAAAGACCTTATTGTCGTCGTCATTCTGGATATATAACAGGCGGGCACCGGACTGGACGTGGTGCAGCTCATAGGCCTGGCTGTGCAGTTCCGGTACGTAACGGGACCGGTCGACGGCAAAGCCATGGATCATCTGTTTTTCTTGTAACTTCATAAAAATGCTCCTTCATCTCTTATTATATAATGTATTATAGCTAGCATCATGCTTGCAAAAGTAACTGTTTCAAGTCCCCTACGGTCGCTGCCGTGTAATCGGGCTGGAAGGCCTTCCGTTCCGCTTCATCGCCATAGCCATAGGTGACATAAATGACGGGCAGGCCCAATTCGTGGGCGCCGATGATGTCGAAACGGCGGTCGCCGACCATGACGGCGTCGCCCTTTTCCACCGGGCCCAGGCCAGCCAGGATGCGCCGCATGACGTCAGCCTTGGTATCAGTCCCGCCGACGGCCGGTCCGGCAATGGCTTCCACATAGGGATCGATGCCGAATTTCTGGCAGATTGCCTCGGCATGGACCTGGGGCTTCGATGTAGCGACGAACGAGCGGATGCCCGCTTCCTTCATGGCCTTGAGCATGGGAACGATGCCGTCGAAAGCCCGGTTCTCGAACTTGCCGATCGTGCTGTAGCGTTCCTGGAAATAGGCATAAGTCTGACGGGCCTTTTCCGGCGAAAAGCCATAGACGTCTTCAAAGGTCGTCAACAGCGGCGGCCCGACGATAGTATGCTGATCCAGACGGCCTTCTGTCGATTCGCCCATCTGTTCCAGGGCATAGGCAACGGACTTGATGATGCCTTCCTTGGAATCGGTCAGGGTCCCGTCGAGATCGAATAAAACGTATTTATACATGTAACTTCTCCTGTGAAACTATACTTATTGTGTACCCTATCTATTTTAGCCTGCTTTGTCAATATTTGCAATCATTTATACAGGGCAAAGACCGTGAAAAAATTCCCATTGTTGACCGTTTTAGTATACTTATGGTATAATGACTTTACATTAACAAAGAATCATTTTCTCTTATGTCCATTACGTAGAAAGGAAGTGTCCTGATGAAAAATGTCATCCGCCCCTCTTACGATTTATATATCAATGGCCGCTGGGTCCCGTCCAGCGACGGTTCTACCTTTAAAGCCATCAACCCTGCCAACGGTGAAGTCCTGTCGGTCTGTGCCGAAGCGACGCAGGACGACGTCAACGCCGCTGTCCGCGCCGCCCAGGCTGCCTTCCCGGCCTGGAAGAACGTATCGCCCCGAAAACGACAGGCCATCCTCTTGAAAATCGCCGACATCATCGATAAGAATGCCGACACGCTGGCCCTCATCGAAACCTTGGACAACGGCAAGCCCATCCGGGAAACGAAGGCCGTCGACATCCCGGCAGCAGCCGACCATTTCCGCTACTTCGCCGGCGTCGTCCGCAGCGAAGACGGCCGGGCGTCGACCCTGGACGACCACACGCTGAGCCTGGTCATCCACGAACCGATTGGCGTCGTCGGCCAGATCATCCCGTGGAACTTCCCCTTCCTCATGGCCGCCTGGAAACTGGCACCGGCCCTGGCCGCCGGCTGTACGATCATCCTCAAGCCATCGAGCACGACGTCCCTCAGCGTCCTGGAACTGATGCACCTCCTGGAAGGCGTCCTGCCTGACGGCGTCGTCAACGTCATCACCGGCAAGGGCTCCCGGTCGGGTCAGTACATCCTCGACCATCCGGATATCCAGAAACTGGCCTTCACGGGCTCTACGGAAATCGGCCGCGGCGTCTACAAAGCAGCCCAGGAAAAACTCATCCCGGCGACACTGGAACTGGGCGGCAAATCGGCGAATATCTTCTTCGACGACTGCGATTGGGACATGGCCATGGACGGCGCCCAGCTGGGCATCCTCTTCAACCAGGGTCAGGTCTGCTGCGCCGGCTCCCGCATCTTCGTCCAGAAAGGGATCTACGACAAGTTCGTCGCCGAACTGGCCGAACGATTCAACCGCGTCAAAGTCGGCCTGCCCTGGCTGGAAGACACGCAGATGGGCGCCCAGATCGACGGCCGTCAGGTCGAAAAGATCCTCAGCTACATCGAAATCGGCAAGCAGGAAGGCGCCCGCCTGGTCTGCGGCGGCGAAAAGGCAACCGCCAACGGCCTCGACAAGGGCAATTTCATCAAACCGACGATCTTCGCCGACGTCACCAACGATATGCGCATTGCCCAGGAAGAAATCTTCGGCCCTGTCGTCTGCATCCTGCCCTTTGAGACGGAAGACGAAGTCATCGCCCTGGCCAACGCCAGCGAATACGGCTTAGGCGGCGCCGTCTGGACGCGCGACATCAACCGGGCCCTGCGCGTAGCCAAAGGCGTGGAAACGGGCCGCATGTGGGTCAACACCTACAATGCCCTGCCGGCCGGCGCACCTTTCGGCGGCTACAAGCTCTCCGGCATCGGCCGCGAAACGGACAAGACGACCATGCGCCATTACATGCAGACCAAGAATATCTTCATCAACCTCTCGGAAAAGCCCAGCGGCTTATACGAATAAGTAATCACGAAAGGACACTTCTCCTATGACAGCAAAAAAATCATCTCCCTCCTGCTCATGCTGCTCCTGGCCTGTACGGCCGTCTACGGCTTTGCCACCGTCGACCGGCCGGCTCCGCCGCAGGCTGCGACCGGTGCCAGCACCAAGAAATAACGATTGACAAGGACCTCCTTTCTTCCTATAATAAAGCCATTGCAGAGAAGAAAGGAGGTTTTTCCATGAAAAAGTTACTGTCGAAGAAAGAAAAAGCCCGGCGCCAGAGCATCCGCCGGTCACCGCAGATCAAACAGGCCATCCGCCGCCTCGACCCGGCGCGCATCCTGACGCTGGACCTGGAGACGACGGGCCTCACGGCCGACGCCGAAATCATCCAGCTGTCCATCATGAACGGCTGCGGCGACGTCCTCATGAACCGCTATTTCAAGCCCCTCTACACGGAACGCTGGGATGAAGCGATGGAAGTCAATCACATCACGCCGGAACAGGTCGCCTGTGAAGACCCGTTCATCCTCTGGGCCGACACGGTCAGCAGCCTTTTCATGGATGCAGACCTCATCGTCGGCTACAGTACCTTCAACGACATTGCCAAGCTCCACGCGTCGGGCGTCGTCCTGCCGGACAAGGACATCTACCTCGACCTGGCCGAAGCCTTTTCCCTCATCCATTACCAGGAAACGAAGACCATCACTTATGAAAAGCTCATGAACTGCGCCGCCCACTACGGCTATCACGGCCGCAACTGGCACGACAGCCTGACCGATACGGACGCGACGCTCTTCTGCTTCCAGCACATGCTCGACGACGACCAGGCCATCTTCAAAAAACGCCGTTACCCGCAAATCAGCGGATAACGGCGTTTCGTCGTCCCAGCTAGACGCCCCGGTCGTCGGGGTTCCAGATGATCTTATGGAGTTGAAGCTGCATGTGCCAGTCCGTCAGACGGTGTTCCTTCATGAACTCGACGATGCGCCGCGGCTCGATTTTGCCGAAGACGGCGCCGACGTAGACGGCACATTTAGGCCGGTACAGCTGATAGACACCCAGAGCCTGGCGCAGGTCGGCTTCGTCGCCGACGACGAACTTCAGGACGTCCTGAGGCCGGAGCTTCTCGAAGTTCTCCGGCAGCATGCGATTGGCCATGTCCGAAGACAGGCTCTTATAATCGACAGTGAACCAGACGTGGTCGTATTTGAAATACGGCTCGATGTCCATGCTGCCATTGGTCTCGATATTGACGCTGTGCCCTTTGAGCCCTTCCAGGAGGGCGTGGATGTCCTGGCACAGCGGTTCGCCGCCGGTCAGGGTGACGTTGGGATAGGACACTTGGGCGATGATATCGGCAATGTCCATGTGCCGGCCTTCGTTAAAGGCATAGGCCGTATCGCAGTAAGAACAGCGCAGGTTGCAGCCGCAGAGGCGGATGAACGTCGCCAGCTGACCGGCTTTCTTGCCTTCGCCGTCGATACTGTCGAAAATCTCGTTGACACAGAGGCTATAATTCATAAGTGGCCACGTTCCCTTCGCTTTCCTGGACCGTCACTTTGACACAATGGGGAACGGTGTCGCAGATCCACTTGGCGATATTTTCCGCCGTCGGATTGAAGTCGAAGACATCGTTCAGATTCTGATGGTCCATCTTGGCGTGGACCATTTCCTCGATTATGAGAGCAAGTGCGAGCATCTCCACGGTCATAACTGGATCATCTCTGTGACCTGCC
>NZ_JBBMEU010000083.1:0-8030 GCF_040096415.1 Megasphaera intestinihominis | reverse complement strand
TGTGTTTTAGCAGATTCATTATACTTCAAAGTGTGGTTACGCGATATTTATTTGTTCAAAAAGTTGTAAACTGCTGTAAAAAAATAAGGTTATACATAATATAATAGCCAGCTCTAAAATCAATGTTGCCCAGTCAATGTAATACTTTGGCGGAATATTAAAAATCATATTGTGACCATCTGAGATATAGTCAACAAATTTTCCGTTAGTTATCTTTCTATAATGAACAGGCGGAAATGCGAAAGCTATGATTGTGGCTAATATACCTAACTGTACAATTTTTGTTGTTTTCATATTTAAACACTTCCTATCCTTCAATGCACCTGCTGTCATCGCTTTTTAACTATTTCGGTAGGTGATGTTTCTCTATAAAATAATTATATTTTAAATTTTCAAATTTATTTATGAGATAATCATATGAGACGGTGTCAACATATTGTGGAAATTTTTTGAATGAGAAAAAGACCTTTATAAAGGCGAAGCTGTCTTTGACGTGGATGGTATTGAAGCTAAAAAGAATAAAAAAAGGCATACCGGTAACTCCGGGTATTGAATCCTCTTAAGAGGCTAACGTCTCCCCAGCCGTCAGTACGTCTTCTGAACCCAAAACTAGCAGTACCTCTACTAACTCTGACGCAGGGTCTGATCATCAGCAGCCAATACCGATTCTGAGTTCTTCTAATTTAAGTATAAGTGACTTCCTGCGAAATGTAAACGATAATCTTGGTAAATCCTATATCAATTCCGATGGCACTCCGAATTCCAAACTATGGAATCTATTTGGAAGATACTAAGACTGGTGCTGTCGGCGCATATACAAATACGATGCGATAACAGAAAAACAGAGCCACGCTGTCTTAGGATCCTCACATAAAAGTGATACCCTTGAAATGACAGGCCGTGGCTCTGTTGATAACATCAGTATACGGAGTATGCTTGAACATGTCAAGGATTATGATGGAAACGACGGTATCAAATGTAAACGATAATCTGGGGAAACCTTATAAAATCAAATGATATCTCAATTTTTTCAGGTGATGTCTTAAATGGTTGGAAGCCATAAAAAAAGCATCGTCACCAGGGTGGGCAGACCTTGGCAGGTAATCTTGGTAGGTACGTTTATCATGCTTGTTATAAGATATCAACTTGTTGAAGCGGATTTAATGAATATATAGCATTTATGCGAATTTCACGCTATACTTATGTAGTATAAATATTGGGGAAAGAAGGGAATCTATCTATGAATATTACCGTTTATCTCGGCTCCCGCTGCGGGAACCGGTCTTGTTATGCTGATTATGCTTATGCGTTAGGGTCCTGGATTGCCCGCCACGGGCACACCCTCGTTTACGGCGGCAGCCGGACCGGGCTCATGGGGGAACTGGCTGACGGCGCTTTGCAGGCCGGAGGCCAGGTCATCGGCGTGGAACCGCAGTTCTTCATGGATGAGGAATTACAGCATGAAGGCTTGACGAAACTGATCGTGACGCCGGATATGACGTCGCGCAAGCAGCAGATGATGGATTTAGGCGATATTTTCCTGGCCTTTCCCGGCGGTATCGGAACGCTGGAAGAAATCAGCCAGGTCATGAGCCAGGTGAAACTGCATCAGATGAAAGGGCGCTTTGCCTTCCTCGACTTCGACGGCTATTACCAGCCCATGAAGGCCTTGCTCCAGCAGATGAGCGACGAAGGCTTCGTCGATAAGGATTGGGCCGACGCCGTACCCTTCCTGCCGTCCTTTGCGGCTTTGACAGCCTTTGTCCTCGGCCGCGACCTGCCCAAATCCGGCGAAACGTGGCGCCATTTCAAGAACCATATGTACCGCATCCTCGATTTAGCCGACGACGCCGAAACGGGCGAAACCTACGTCGTCTATAAGACCTTATATGGCGAATACCGCGACTTCATCCGGCCTCTGGAAATGTTCCTCAGCGAAGTGGACCATGACAAATATCCCGACGTCCGACAGAAATGGCGCTTTGAAAAAACGGCGGGACTCTGCTCGTGGAATCCCGCCATTTCCAGTCAATATCTGAAGAAATGAGTCTATAAGCGCTGAATCGCATCGAGGGCCAGCGGTGACCGTTCACATTCGTCGGCCATCATAGTCAGCTGATAGCATAAGGGACTGCCTTTCATTTTGCCGGCAGCATAGGTCAAGCCGTTGGTCCGTTCTAAAGAAGGGGCAAATTCTATTGCAATTCTACCGCTGTTGGATCGACGCCGAACCATTTTTGATAGAGCTTGGTATACGTCCCGTCAGCTTTCAAATCAGCCAGGGCCTGGTTGATGGCCTTCAGTTCGTCTTCATGGCCTTTGTCGATGGCCATAGCTGAACCGGCCAGTTTCTTCGGTTCGCCGACGACTTTCAGATTGTTCATGCCGCCTTTGGAAACATAGTACAAGGCGACGGCTTTGTCGATTGCGACGGCGTCACTGCCGCCATTTTGCAGTTCTTGCAGGCACTGGTAATTGCCGTCGAACTGTTTGAGGACAGCTCCTTGTTTTTCAGCGAAGTCCGCTGGCTTAGAACCGGCCTGGACGGCTACGGTCTTGCCTGTGATGTCATTCCAGCCATGGATGGTCGTATTGTCTTTCTGTACGACAATGACCGAACCGCCGATGTAGTAGGGAGCCGTGAAATCGACTTGTTTTTTCCGTTCTTCCGTCGCCGACATGGCCGAGGCAATCATGTCGATTTGTCCGCTTTTCAAGGCCGGAATCAAAGCATCGAAGCCCATGGCCTTGATTTCTACTTTGCGGCCCAGCTTTTCACCAATCGCATTGGCCAAGTCAATATCGAAGCCGGTATATGTATCGTTTTCTGCCATTTCAAAAGGAGGGAATGACGGTTCCGTCCCGACGATAAGCGGTTTATCCGTCCTTGCCGCCGCTTCTTTTGACTGTGTACCACATCCTGTTAAGACACTCATAGCCGTCAGTGCGGCCATCCCTGCCAGTATCCATTTCTTGTTCATGTCCATTCCCCCCTGATGAAGTGTTAAATAGCTTTAAAATTCAAATATTAAGGAATATTATACATTAAAACGCGTATTTGTCAATGCTTTTAGAATTATTATTCAAAGTATGACGGAACATTTCGAACAAAATAGATGGACTGGTGGGTCATTGTGTCTTTTTTACGTTATCTCCGTAAATTGTCTTCCAGTCATTTTTCATGGAAATAGTATTCCAGCCATTTTCGGCAGATGTCTTCTTATCGCGTTCGGCCCGTTCAGGGCGGCCATATTCACGTTGCGTATCATCACAGAGAATATTGAATACTTCAGCTTTATAGGGGTTGTCCTTTAGCGTATACCGGAACATGGAATAATCGCCGCTGCTGTTTCCGAAGGCTAAGACCGGCTGTATCCCGATTTCACGGACAATGGATGACACTTTATTCATTTTTTCATTGACCCGGTCCAATTCGCCGTACTGGATGGTATCTTCCTGTGTCATTTGATATGAACCACCGCTAGTTTGGCCTTGATGGCTGGCAACGATTTGCGGATCCGACCCGATGACTTGATTCGGTGCGATAGGCAGGGCTCCATGGACGAGTGCGCGGACGAGAGGGCGGTCAGAGGCCGAAACGATGTAGCAGGTGAAATTATTAGCTTCTAAATAGGAAATCACTTCTACCATAGGCAGGTAAAAGGATTCGCCATAAGTCAGGTTCGTCAGGCCGATAACGGGCTTTTTCATAAATCCCTGGGCGTAAGCGTCCAGGGACTGCGGCGTCATCCCGGCCAGTCCGGCATATAAGTTGTGGTACAAGTTCTTTTCGATTTCCGGGGGAACGGGTTTCCGCTGAGAAATGGCATCCCAATAGGCTTGAGCAAATTTTTTGTCTTCATCGGACACTTTACAGTTTGGGTCATGCAGGACACGGTCCGCATAAAAGACGCCATCTGTATAGGACGGGGTCCGTTCTCCCAACAGGGTTCCATCCATATCGAAGACGGCCAGGCGATGTTCTGCCGGGATGAAATCAGGATTTTTGGGATTCGTTACTTTTTGCACATAAGCTACCAGCTTTTTCTTAGCCGGAGAATTCTCGTTCCAATACTGGAAATTTTCGGACTGATTGACGTGAATCGCGGCTAATTCGGCCCGGCTGGCACCTTCAACAATCCCCGTCAGGCCGAAGCTGGTCAACATAGCTGTGACAGCTAACATGGATGCGAGTTTTTTTCCTTTCAACATAATCACCTCAAATATAGTAAAATTTGTCTCTATTATAACACATGGATTTCGTTGAATTAAATAGGACAGATGGAAGAAAAACTGGCATTTCATCGAAATGGGCGGCCAGACAGGTCTTACGTACACGATGAAATATATTCCGAAGAAAGGCAGGGGAAAGCAGGAATTAATGCCTGACGTGTAGAATTATTCCATAAAGCTTGTTTGCCAGATGATGGGTGAGGCGTGACGTACACTCTGCGAGGTGATGATATGTCTTTGGAAAATCAGGAATTGGCCTGCGTGCAGGCTTTTTTAGAAGACCGGGCTTCAGAACAATTCATGACGCGGTTGTTGGCCGATGCCGGAGAAGACTATGCATGGTTCCGGCGCCTGGCTCAGCATATGTTCCGCAGCCACCTTTCGCCAGACGAACAACGGGAGCTCTTGGAAGCGGCAAAGGCGGATACGCAGGGCGACCCCGAAAAAATCCAGGCGGCCCATGATGCCCGCTTGTTGCTGCTGAAATCGGGGATGTGTCTTTCCATCCATGAATCGTGGTATCTCCATAAAGTGAAGCAAATGCCCTTAGAAAAAGCCTTTCGCCAAACCATGACGCGCATTGTCGTAGGCTTCGGCCAGCTCATGTCAGAACCGGGGATTCCCAACGATTTTGAAATGCAGCTATGGTATCGGATTCAAGGATAGCATTGCATATAAGAGAAGGGAGTAGGATACTATTGAATCAGAAAGAGTGGGACCGCATGATTGGCCAGGAGCTGTACGACCCGTTCAATGTTCACGATGACAGCTTCCAGCGGGTCCATGCGGCGCAGCGGAAATTCAATGCTTCTGACGATTTGAACGACCGTCAGGCTTTTGAAGAACTGAAACGCTGTTTTGCCCAGGCGCCAGATGACATGGTGCTGTTGGCGCCGGTCTACTTCGACCATGGTGACCGCATCCGCTTTGGCCGTCATTTCTTTGCCAATACGGGGCTGACCATACTAGACGAAAACTACGTCACCTTTGGCGACAACGTCTTTTTGGCACCTCACGTCAGTATCTATACGGCGGGTCATCCCATTGATGCGGAAGTCCGCAATACCAACCTGGAATACGCCAAACCGGTCACTATCGGTTCAGACGTCTGGATTGGCGGTAATGTCGTCATCAATCCCGGTGTCACTATTGGCGATGACGTTGTCATAGGTTCCGGTTCCGTCGTAACCCATGATATTCCCAGCCATGTCGTCGCAGCCGGGAATCCCTGCCGGGTCATCCGTCCCATTACACAAGCCGATGCAGACTTATGGCATTGTAAGTTATCGGAATATAAAAAATCAATATTATCCCACATAATCCCACAAAAACAACCAAGGAAAAACCATATACCCGAAAAACAAATCGAAAAACCATATACCCGAAAAACAAATCATTGCAAAAAAAATTAACGATTGGTTAAACGCTTGTGTTGATGAGAGCGGTGCTTTCTTTTTGAATACCATAGAAGCTGGCCGCCCTAAATCGCGTCCTATCAGTTTCCACATGCTAAAAGATGGAGTGAACTATTTTGGCGTCGGCGCAATGAAAGAAGTCTATCGTCAAATGCAAGAAAATCCTTATGTAGAAATCTGTGGACTTATGGGAAAAGGAAAACTCTTTTTCCGTTATTATGGCAAAGCCGTTTTTGAACAAGGGGATGAACTGGCACAAGAAGCACTGGCCCAACCAGGATATCCGGTCATGAAGAAAATTTATACTACCGAAAGTGGCAACCGTTTCGCTGTCTTCCATTTAGAAGATGCGACGGCTGAAAAAAGGGCCATGATGTCCGTATTAGAAACATGGAATCTTTGAATTAAGAAAGGAAGTGTCCTTATGGCAACACACGCATTATGGAATCTCTTACAACAACTGAAATCCGATTACGAATGGGTAGAACTCAGCCATCGGCTGAACAACGACAGCCCGTATTGGTCAGGCATGCCTGAAGGCTCCGTAGAAATCGGGAAAACCGTCTTCGATTGGGGCAATCCCATGCTGGAATGTTTGATCCAGACATTCAAATTTCCCGGCCAATTCGGCACGCATATTGATTTCCCAGGCCATTTTGCCAAAGGGACAGCACTGTCAGATGGCTTCGGCGTCCAGCACATGGCCTATCCCTTAGTCGTCATTGACATCAGCGAAAAAGTAGCCAAAGACGTCCATTATGCCGTCACTGTCGACGACATCAAAGCCTATGAAGCCGCTTATGGCGACATCCCGGAAGGCGCCTTTGTCGCCCTGCGGACAGATTGGGCCAAGAACTGGCCGAACAACGACAAGCTCTGCGGCTTCGACGAAAAGGGCAATGAAAATGCGCCAGGCTGGTCTTTGGAAGCCTTGAAATACATCTATGAAGTCCGCCACGCCGCAGCCAACGGCCACGAAACCTTTGATACCGATGCCTCTGCCGTCGCAGCTGAAGCAGGGGACCTCATCTGCGAACGCTACGTCCTCAGCCAGGGCCACGTCCAGATCGAGCTTTTGGATAACCTCGACAAGGTAGCTCCTGCCGGTGCCATCCTCCTGGCAGCCTGGCCCAATATCGAAGGCGCGACCGGACTGCCTGTCCGCGTCGTAGCCGTTACACCGAAATAGGGAATGTACCGCTTAATAGAACAAGAGGCTGTCTTACAACGACGGCCTCTTGAATTTTATCCGTCTAAGAAAAAATCAGTTGTCGACCGTACCTCCCAAAAGAGCGCTTCAATAGAAACGGGATATCTTGGGCCAATGTCATCGACAACTGATTCTATAGGAACAACTGTGGCAGTACCTCTACGGATTCACGCTCTAATGAGGTGACGCCTCCGCAGCCAATACCAGCAACTGCTTCTTCTATATTATAGATGTACTATACTGCTAAGTAAAGACCAGAATAAAATAGAAAGGATGTGGTAACATGAAACGCCTTATTCTTAGCGTATTCTCATTATTGATTGTATCAATTTCTACCGTCTTTGCTGCCATTCCTGATTCAGAATTTGCGATTGGTGGTATCACCATTGGTTCATCGGCGGACTATGTACAATCTATTTACGGAGAACCGACACACATTTCGGATAAAGTACCCAATGCTGAGGGCGGATACAGTTATAGCTATGCCTACGGGTCATCGTTTTACATCTTTTTTGATGCCAATACCAATGTCGTGACCGGTATCTTTTCAACGGCCAATAACGGCTTGATTACACCGGCTGGACTAACAGTAGGTATGGATGCTGACGCTATTGAACAAGCCTACGGAGAACCCTGGAAAAATGACCGCGGGTATATTTCTTATCATGAAGAAGGAAAATGGCTGGTATTTACAACTCATAACGGAAAGATTACAGAAATTAAGTTGTTTGATTATGTCGTGTAAATTTGAAATTTCTCACCTAATTTCGGTGGCATAAAAAATAAGCGAATATGCTATATAAAGCTTGAATCGGATTTGCAGACATGTTATACTTAACGTAGCTGAAAAAGTTAGTGAGTTCCAAGTAGGAACAATAAACCCCCACGGTCTGGACACCGTGGGGGTTTTGCTTTTTATAGAGAGCTGCCTCTTAGGCTGGTTGCTCGTCATCTGCCGTTCAGCCATTTGCAGATGTAGTAGCTAATTACACCTGCCATAACGGAGAGGAAAAAGTTAGTGAGTATCTCCAAAGTAGAAACACCTCCTTTCTGTTGCCAGATTGGAGGGAGCAACAGAAAAAGTATAGCAGATTTTCGGGTGTGTCAAGAGTTTTGTGTAAATCGATTCAATAAGCAACATCGTATTGCTGCATAAGCTGAGACATCCTGTC
>NZ_JBBMEU010000082.1:0-8579 GCF_040096415.1 Megasphaera intestinihominis | reverse complement strand
CGCATTAAGACAGCCTCTTTTTGAGTTTTAAGTTTGTAGTTTTTAGTTTGCAGCAAATGGTAAAAAATTTAAAACCAACTTCTACAAACTATAAACTACAAACTCCGTACGATAAACTATCACGAAAGGACAACCTCTCAGTCAGCTTCGCTGACAGCTCTCCTATGAGGAGAGCCGAACGGACCGCCCTTCGGATAGCGTTGTTCACGGGATTCAGGCGGGCCGCCTTATCAGGACGGCCCCTACGAGCCACGAGCCACGACTCACAAAGTGCCGTTCAGGGCTTTGAGCAGGTTTTCGCGTTTGTCATAGGCCCTGCGGTAGGTAGCCGTATGGTTTTCGTCGGGCACGTAGGTGGCCTTGATTTCCAGCTGGCGCTGGAGGGCCTGTTTGAGGTCCGGTATGTCGCCTGCGGCATAGGCGGCGACGATGCAGTTGGTCGGGACGGCGCCGCCGGCGACTTTGAGGGTCACGATTTTCGTATCCAGCATGTCGGCCTTGATCTGGTTCCACAGTTCATCGCGGCTGCCGCCTTCGGTGATGGTCAGCTGGGTCAGGTCGATGCCGGCCTTGCGGTAGCGGTCGGTGATTTCCATATAGTCATAGCCGATGCCTTCGAGGACGCAGCGCCACATGGCCCCCTGGTCGGAGTCGAGGGTCAGGCCCGTGAAGGTCCCGCGGACGTTGGGATAGTCGCCGTTGCCGCCGGTCAGGTAGGGAATGAACATGGCCCCGTCGCAGCCGGGCTGATGGCGCCGGGCCAGTTCGTCCAGGGTCCCGTAGTAGTCATCGCCTTCTTCGCGGGCAATGATGTCCTTGAACCAGCGCAGGGCCAGGCCGCCTGTGCGGACCATGCCCCAGTAGAAATACGTCCCCGGCAGGGTGCCGGAATTGAAGATGAGGTTGCTCCCCGGCACGGACAGTTCCGGAATGATGCCGTCCGTGGCGGCGCAGAACATGGCGCACGTCCCGGCGACGTCGACGGCGCGGCCCGCTTCCAGGATGCCGCTGCCCATCATGGATTCCATCGTGTCGCCGGCGCCGGCGCAGATGGGGATACCTGCAGGGAAGCCCGTTTCCATGGCATCTTCTTCGCAGAGCCTGCCGATGATGTCCCAGGGCTTGACGATGCGCGGCATATAGCGTTCAGGGATGCCCAGGATATCCAGCTGTTCTGGCGACCATTTCTTCTGGACCACGTCATAGCCCAGGCCCCAGCCGGACATGGCGCCCCAGTCGATGAAGGCGTCTTCCCCTTTGAGGCCGGCCAGGTGCATGAGGACGTACGGGCAGTTGTGGACGAACTTGACGCCCTTTTCCTGCCAGGCCGGGACGTTCTTCATGAACCAGCGAGCGAACATGGCCGGGAACATGATGTTCGGTTCGGCATTGCCCGTTTCTTTGCCCCAGATGGCCAGCTTCTGCGCCTTCAGGGCTTCCACGTCGTCGGCCGTGCGGCTGTCGAGATAGTTGACATAAGGCGTGATGGCGTTGCCGTCGGCGTCGATACCGGCGATGCCGCAGATGATCCCGTCGCCCATGATGGCCCGGACGTTCTTCACGTCCCAGCCCTTCTCTTCCATCTGGCGGCTGCACGAAGCCATGCACTGCTTGATGAGGCGGTAATATTCATCGACGTCCATCTGGACCCAGCCCGGCTGGGGGTAGGCCAGATGGGTCTTGGCCGTGTCCATAGCCAGGCAGTGCTGGTCTTCGTCGTAGACGGCGACTTTGACGCTCTGCGTCCCGGCATCGAAACCGAGGTAATACTTGTCACTCATAGGTAACACATCCTTTCCGTTCAGCCCCGGCAATCCTTTACCATCCCGCCAAGGCGGCTCACGAGGCCCGTCGTCGACTCGTTCGGTTTCGGGAAGCGGCGCAGGGCGGTCATGGCTTCGACGTAACAGAAGAACTCTTCCATGGCCGTCTCGATCTGCCCCAGCGTCTGGCCGTCGATGTGCTCGATGAGGGCCAGGTCGTGCTGTTCATAGCGGTTGATATAGCCGTAAAGCGAACAAAACGTACCGGGCCGCTTGGTATAGGAGCAGAAAAAGCAGTATTCCACCATGGCGTCGCACTTCTTGAGCGTATCCTGCCGTTCGACGCCGGCAAATTCCTGCCGTTCCTGGATGACGGTCTTGACCCAGCTGTTCAAGACGCCTTCAAAGAAAGCGAACAGGGACAAGAGGGCCGCCCGGTAATAGCGCCGGGCCAGGAACGTGCCCTTCTTGGTCCCCTTGTCCTGCTGCATGGCAGCCCGTTTTTTAAATGTACAATAATCCTTCCACAACTCTTCGTAAATGGAAGCATGCAATATATCCATATCACCATTATGGAAAATGGTGACATCAATCTTAGCCTTCATGAAATCGGCTACCCTCCTACTTGGATAACTTCAGGAAATCCGGGTCCTTTTCGGCCATGCGGGAGAGGATCTTCTCGTAGCCGCCACTGCCGTAGACCAGGCAGCGCTTGATGCGGCTGATAGTCGCCGTGCTGGCGCCGGTCTTCTTGACGATGTCTTCATAGATATCGCCGGCCTTGAGCATACGGGCCACTTCCAGGCGGGCCGAAATGGCCTTCATTTCCTGAATGGTGCAAAGGTCTTCAAAAAATTCATAACATTCTTCGACACTCTTCAATTCCAAAATAGCACGAAATAACTGATCGTGCAAATGGTCTCGCAATTTTTCATTCACTGCCATGACAATCCCTCTTTCTAAGACAGATTCCTTTAGTTCGTTAAATACTAAAAACATTATACGGCACGAAAGTCAATCTGTCGAGGAAATGTTTTTTCCGCCTACATGGCGAAGAGGTCGATCTGTTCATCTTCGGGCAAATCGCCGAGACAGCCTTCCTGGCTCATGACGTCGACCAGGGACTGGGACACTTTGCCGCGCATCTTGAGGTCGGCCTTGGAGCTGAACGGCGCCTGTTCGCGGGCCGATACGATCTGTTCGGCTACGTTGGCGCCCAGGCCGTCGATGGCCGTAAAGGGCGGCAGGATCTTGCCGTCGCAGATGGTGAACTTCGTCGCTGCCGAGCGGTTGATGTCGACATTCATAAAGGAAAAGCCGCGGAGGCTCATTTCCTTGGCCAGTTCCAGGGCCGAATAGAGGTCCTGTTCGATTTTCGACGCACTCTTGCCCTTGGCGGCGATTTCCTTCATGGCCCGTTCCTGCCCTTCCAGGCCGTGGATCATGGCCGACAGCTTGAAGGCCTTGGCGCGGATCGTGAAGAAAGCGCAGTAGTAGGCCAGAGGCTGGTTAATCTTGTACCAGGCGATGCGGAAAGCCATCATGACGTAGGCCACGGCATGGGCCCTCGGGAAGAGGTAGCCGATCTTGTGGCACGAGTCGATGAACCACTGCGGAATGTGGCCGGCCTTGAGCTCGCCTTCGTAGTCCGTCGTCTTCTGGCCCAATTTATTGAGCTTGTCGATGCCCTTGCCCTTACGGACATTTTCCATGACCTTGAAACTCGTCTTGGGCTTGATGCCGTGCTGGATGAGATAGTTCATGATGTCGTCACGCGTCGAGACGGCTTCCTTCAGGGGGACCGTCCCCGACGTGATCAGATTCTGGGCATTGTTCAGCCAGACGTCGGTGCCGTGGGAGAAACCGGAAATGCGGACCAGTTCGGAAAAGGTCTTGGGCTTGGTGTCGACGAGCATCTGGCGGACGAAGGACGTGCCGAATTCCGGGATGCCCAGGCTGCCGACTTTCGAGCCCAGTTCTTCCGGCGTCACGCCCAGGGCCTTGGTCGAGCTGAACAGGCTCAGCGTCGCCGGGTCATCAAAGGGAATAGTCGTCGCCTTGATGCCGGTCATATCTTCGAGCATGCGGATGACCGTCGGATCATCATGGCCGAGGATATCGAGCTTGACCAGACGGCCTTCGATGGAGTGATAATCGAAATGGGTCGTAATGATGCCGCTGTCCTTCTTGTTGGCCGGATACTGGACGGGCGTGAAATGATGGACGTCCATATCGCGGGGAATGACCATGACGCCGCCCGGATGCTGGCCCGTCGTATTCTTGATGCCCGTGCAGCCGGCGACCAGGCTGTTGACATAGGCATCGTTGACCTTGATGCCCTTGGCTTCGGCCCACTTCATGACGTAGCCATAAGCCGTCTTGTCCTTGACGGCACCGATGGTCCCGGCGCGGAAGACGTTGTCCTTGCCGAAGAGTTCTTCCGTGTACTTATGGGCTTTCGGATGGTATTCGCCGGAGAAATTGAGGTCGATATCAGGGACCTTGTCGCCGTCGAAGCCCAGGAAGATAGCGAACGGGATGTTGTGGCCGTTCTTGTGGAGCGGCGTGCCGCACTTCGGGCAGACCTTGTCGGGCAGGTCGAAGCCGCCGCCGACTTCGCCGTGCGTAAAGAACTCGCTCCACTGGCACTTGGGGCAGACATAATGCGGCGGCAGGGGGTTGACTTCGGTAATGTCCGACATAGTCGCCACGAAGGACGAGCCGACAGACCCACGGGAGCCGACGAGGTAGCCGTCGTCGTTGGAGTGCTTGACCAGCTTGTGGGCGATGTAATAGAGGACGCCGAAGCCGTGGCCCAGGATGGACGTGAATTCTTCTTCCAATCGGTCTTCGACAATCTTCGGCAGCGGGTCGCCGTAGATTTCATGGGCCTTTTTATAGCACATGTTCTTCAGTGCTTCCGACGAACCGGCGATCTGCGGGAAATAGAGCGTTTCCTTCGGCACCGGCCGGCAGTCGTCGATCATATCGTTGATCTTATTGGGGTTGGTAATGACCACTTCCCGCGCCCGTTCCTCGCCGAGGTAGGCAAATTCAGCCAGCATCTCGTCGGTCGTGCGCAGGTAGAGGTCGGGCTGGAATTCCGCATCCTTGAAGCCCTTGCCAGTCATGAGGATTTCCCGGTAAATCTTGTCTTCGGGGTTCATGAAATGAGCATCGCAGGTGGCGACGGTCAATTTCCCCAGGTCATCGCCGAGCTTGAGGATCGTCCGGTTGATGTCGCGCAGGCCTTCTTCATCGGCGACGAAGCCTTCGCGGACGAGGAAGCCGTTGTTGGTGAGCGGCTGGATTTCCAGATAGTCGTAGAACGATGCGATTTTCTTCAATTCTTCATAAGGCAGCTTCTTCTGGACCATCGAGCGGACCAGCTCGCCGGCTTCGCAAGCCGAGCCCAGGATGAGGCCTTCGCGGTATTCTGACAGGACCGCCCGGGGGATGCGCGGCCGGCCGCGGTAGATATATTTCAAATGGGAAATGCTGACCAATTTATAGAGATTGCGGATGCCGATCTGGTTCTTGGCCAGGATGATGATATGGTACGACTGGTCGATCTTATCATCGAAGAGGTAGCCTTCCATGCCATAGATGACCTTGACGTTGTTGGTCTTGTCCGTCGAGATTTCCTGGAGCAGCGGGAAGGACTGGACGACGCCGTGGTCGGTGACGGCAACGGCCGGATGGCCCCACTTCTTGATGGTCTTGATGAGCTGTTTGACCGTGATCAGGGCGTCCATGTCGCTCATGACCGTATGCAGGTGGAGTTCGACGCGCGGCGTGGGATTATGGTCTTCCCGTTCCACTGTACCGCCGTCGGCTTCCATCATGTCGTAGGCCATGAGGACGTAGTCGTTCTGGTAATTGTCGTACTGGATATTGCCGTGGACCCGGACGTAGACGCCGGGCTTGAGCTTCTTGACCAGGTTGTCGTATTCTTCCGGCGTCAGCGTGTTCTTGCGGCGGAACTTGCCGCCTCCGCCCTGATTGCTGACGTCGAGGAACTTCTTGGCTGAAATGCCGTTGGTGCTGTCGGCCATCTGGAAGGTCAGGAGGATGCGCTTCGACTTGAGTTCCCGGAACTCGACCTTGACGACCTTCCCCTTGAGGATAACGTCGTTCTGTTCCTCGCCGAGGACGTCGTTGATGGCGACGGCATCGCCGCCAAAGGCCCGGCCCATCCAGACCCGGCTGTCGCCGCCGGTCTTGGTGCCGCTGGCCTTGCCGCCCGTCCTGGTACTGCCCGTACCGGGCTGGGACGCCGACTGGCAGGCCTTCTTGTAATCTTCATCGGCGTACAATTCGTCGTCCACATCGTAAATGGAATCGTAGCAGTCTTCATGAGGAATCCCGTAGCCTTCCATATCATCAGTGGAAATATCGGCGACCTGGCGCAGCGGGTCATTGTCGGGCACGGCCAGAGACATATCGCCGCCGTGAAAGACCGACGTCACCCGGTGTTCGACCGATACCGTCCCGTCCAGGCCCAATTTCCGGCTGACCCGGTCGCGGAGAAGATCCATATCGCCGATGGCATAAGGCGATTCCGTCCGGACATGCCAGGCATGACCGGCCAGATCGGCCGCAATCGAAGCGACCGTCACCGACCGCCCGCCGTCGACGGGGATCAAAATATCATTTTTAGGAACAATATGCCAGACTTTCATATATTTTCCTTTCTATAAGCGGGCCTGTCGCACAAAGTTTTTACCACCATGCGCGGTCCCTTTTACGTTATAGTTTGGAGTTTGCAGACAATGGCTTTAAATTTTAACCACTGAACTGAGACGGCCCCTACATGCCTCCCCTGCTTCCCATCCATGGGTAGGGGCGTCCACGTGGGACGCCCGTCGCACACAGTGTGGGAACATTCGCTACCTGTTGGTGAAATTCCTACAAAATCCAAACGGACTCACCCTCTACAGCGGTCCGTTTCAGCAGCTATCCTGCCATTTCTTACCGTCATGACCTGACGGACTCGCCACGTGCGAGCCCCTACTACATGAACCGATGAGTTATTCCTCATCGGCCGTGTTGACCGCATCGGGCGCCGGGACATTGAAGTCCATCATGTCGTGCGGTGCGTTGAGGAGCGGGTCCTGCGGTTCCAGGTCCGCCGTGCTGACGACTTCTTCGCTATCGTCGCCGGGCGTGAGGATGATTTCATCATTCGGTTCATAATGGGACTCGATGGTATCGACATGGCGGTCGCCGTCGCTGTAAGCCACGGTCCGGCGGATAGTCACGTCATGGCCGTCGTAGCCTTCCTGCTTGCGCTTATCTTCGGTCACACTGTCGTCGTGCTTCTTGATGACCTTATGAGGCAGGTTCTGGAGATGCGTCGTTTCAAAGGACACACTGCACGTATCGGCGTGATTGCCCAGGATATACGTCGTCACCGTATTCTGACCGGCGACGGTATAGACGCAGACCGGATGCTGGAAAGGATTGGTAAAGGCAAAATCCAGGCCGTCATCGGCGACAGTCGCATCCATGCCGACGGGCACATAAGCGGCCGGGGCAAAATGCGGTTCCCGGCTGGCAATGAACAAGCCCGCCCGCAAAGCCGCATTGAACAGGGTCGTACTGACCTGGCAGACGCCGCCGCCTGTCGACTGTTCGAGCTTGTTTTCAAAATACGACGGTGCCTGCTTATAGCCTTTGTCCGGCGTCCGCGTGCCGACATACTTGTTAAAGGAGAAATCCTTCTGGGCCATGACGACGGCGTGGTTGAGGCGCTTCTGTGCCAGGCGGATGTTGACGTTGCGGTCCGGGTTGGTATCATCGAAATGGGTCGTATAGTACGACAAGACCGTGTCGATATTCTTGAGGTCGTCGGCCTTGATGTCCGCCCCTTCCCGGCTGTCTACGGGGACGTCCAGCGTGTCCGTCCTGCCCGTATGCAGTTTGGCCGTCACAGCATCTTTCAGCTTATCTGTATTGATGACGATGCGGTCCTTGGCATCTTCAATGGCGACAGTCTTCTGGTCGTCCTTGACATAGGCATAGGCATTCTGCGGATCCTTATCGTACTTGTCGTGGACATCGGCCAGGGCCTTATCCAATTTATCCTCGTCAACGGCAATGGCCAGGGGCACATCCTTGCCCTGCGTGAGCGTCGTCACCACATCGGCCACGCGCTGCCAGGGCAGGCCCCGGCGGCCGACGAGATGCAGTTCATCATCGATATAGCTGCGGTCCAATTTGGCTCCCAGTTCGTCCAGGTCCAGCGTCACATCGACGCCGTCCGCGGCCAGGCGCAGCTTGCGGTCTTCCGCTTCCTTCTCGTGGAGGTCGAGATAATTGGTGATCTCGTCATCCGTCATATCGGCAATAGATTGCCCATTGAGGGTCACCATCTGTTCCGCCTTGCTCTGGGCCGCAAAAAAGCCGCCGAAACCAATCACACACAAGGCCAAGACAACAGCAGCCCGCTTCTTCCAGGACGGCGTGTCCTTTTCCGGAGGCAATCCATGCTTTTCCCGGTACCGCCGGCGATATTCCTTCATCCGTTCTTTCCGTGCTCGTTCTTCGTCAGTCACATTCTAACCTACCTTTTCTCTATATTTCAATCGCCCCTGGCTCCCCTCATAGGGGAGCTGTCAGCGAAGCTGACTGAGAGGTTCTCCCCTGCGACCTGCGGGCCGCCAGCCTCAGCTGTCCGTTCCAGCAACCGTCCTGCCATTCCTTACAGTCATGACCTGACGGGCTGAAAAGGCACGTGTGTTATGTGCAATAACATAGTTTACATAAATAGGGGTCTTCCCCCTACTGAAAAAAGTGATACTTTTAGGCATAAGA
>NZ_JBBMEU010000081.1:0-8653 GCF_040096415.1 Megasphaera intestinihominis | reverse complement strand
ATGACTCGGTAGCTCAGCTGGATAGAGTGACTGACTACGAATCAGTAGGTCTAGGGTTCGAATCCCTACCGGGTCACCATAGGAAAAAGCTCACGCATTTTGCGTGAGCTTTTTTATAGTTTGTAGTACGGAGTTTGTAGAAGGTGGCTTTAAATTTAAAAACCTTCACTACAAACTACAAACTGTAAACTTAAAACCCCAAAAGAGGCTGTCGCACGAAGACAGCCTCTTTTGCCTACTTTAGGCCCGGCCCTATCCATGCTATAATAGAGACATCGCAAATTGTGAAAAGGAAGTGTAAGCTATGACAGTACAGCTCGAAGAATTATTGAAAGCCTTTGAACTGAATAATCCCTATCTCAAGTTCTATTTAAATAAAAATGACGGCCATATGGCCTTGGTCACGGAAATCCCCGGTGACGACAAGGCGGAAAATGAAGTCACAGCCAATCCCGATGCGTATATCAAGCTGCCGACCCAGGCCGACCTGGATCTGCCGGAAATGATCAAGGGCTTTGTCCCCATGATGAAAGACCCGAAGCAGCGGGCGGCTTTTCAGCAGTCCATCGAAGCGGGCAAGACCGTTTCCCAGCTGGAACGGGAATTGAAGGACATGGGCCTGGTCCAGTTCTGGTATACCTTCCAGCGCATGGAATTCCGCAAAATTGCCAAAAAGTGGTGTGAAGACAACCACATTGATTATGAAGAATAGGGGAGCTCGGAGATGACGAAGATTTCAGATATCGGTGAATTCGGATTCATCGATGCTATTAAAGATCATACCCTCTTCCATCCGGAAAACGTCGCCGTCGGCATCGGCGATGACGGTGCTGTCTACACGACGACGCCGGGCTGGCAGCAGGTAGCTGTCATCGACACGATGGTCCAGAACAGTCATTTCATCATCGGTCAGACGGCGACCTGGCATGACGTCGGCTTCAAGGCCGTAGCCTCGAACCTCAGCGACATCGCCGCCATGGGGGCCGTGCCGACCCATATCGTCCTGTCGACAGCCCTGGCACCGCAGATGGACGTCGATGACGTCATTGACATGTACCGCGGCATCAAGGATATTTGCCGCACGTATGAAGTCAATATCCTCGGCGGCGATACGGTCATGTCCAAAGAAGGCGTCGTCATCACTGTCGCTGCCTTTGGCGAAATCGAAGCCGGAAAGGCCCTGCTGCGCAGCGGAGCCCAGGCCGGCGACGTCATCGCCGTATCCCATACGATCGGCGATTCGGCAGGCGGCCTCGACGTCCTCCTGGCCGGACAGGACGGATATGAACATTTGAAGAAAGCCCACCAGTATCCGGAACCGCAGATTTCCCTGGGACGCTTACTGGTACAGCATCATTGCCACAGCCTGAACGACATCAGCGACGGCCTGGCTAGTGAATCCAATGAAATTGCCAAGGCCAGCGGCGTCGAACTGGTCATCGACCGGGACCAGGTTCCGACGAGCGCTGAGCTGAAAGCCTGGGCTGCGGCATCGGGCAAGGATATTTGGAAATTCGTCTTTAACGGCGGCGAAGACTATGAACTGGTCTTTACCATGGCGCCGGACGATTTCCAGGCTTTGCAGGCCGTCTATCCGGCTGTGACGCCTATCGGGACGGTCCGCCAGGGGCCGGGCCGGGTCCTGCTCCGCCACGATGGGGGCGAACAGGTCCTGCCGCCGACGGGCTGGACCCATTTTTAGGAGGAGGATATCATGAGCTTTGATGTAGCAACTCATTCAGAAGCGGACACCATCGCTTTGGGCAAAGCCCTGGGGCCGGTCCTCAGAGACGGCGATGTCCTGGCCCTGCGCGGCGACCTCGGTGCCGGCAAGACCCATTTCGTCCAGGGCATCGCCCAGGGCATGGGCATTGACGACGTCGTCGTCAGTCCGACCTTTACCATCCTGAATTATTATGAAAATACCATTCCTCTCCAGCATTTCGACTTTTATCGCTTGGAAGAGGAATATGAATTAGACGATCTGGGATTCGACGACTATCTCGAAAGCGGCGTGACCGTCATCGAATGGTCGGAAAAATTCCCGGACCGCCTGCCTGACGATGCGGCTGTCGTCACCATCGAAAAGACGAGTCCCACGGACCGCCTGTTCCATTTTGACTTCCACGGCAGCCGTTGGCAAGCTGTAGAAAATGAGGTAAAAAAATATGCTCTTAGCCATTGAAACATCGAGCCTCGTATCGAGTGTCGCCTTGCTCCATGACGACACGCTGCGGGCTGAACTCACCATCCAGGCACGGCTGACCCATTCGGAACAGCTCATGCCCCATATTGCCGACATGCTCGACAAGGCGTCGGTCAAGAAAAGCCAGATTGACGGCGTTGCCGTTGCCGTCGGCCCCGGTTCCTTTACGGGCCTGCGCATCGGCCTGGCCACGGCCAAAGGCCTGTCCTTTGCCTGGAACGTGCCTATCGTCGGCGTCACGACGCCGGTCAGCCTGGCCTGGAACTTCGTCGGCGTCTCTGACCGCATCTGCACCCTCATCGACGCCCAGAAAGGCAATGTCTATGCCGGTGTCTATCGCTGGGACCGGACGACGCTGACGACGGAAAAAGAAATCTACATCGCGCCGCGGACGGAAGTCCTGGATACCCTGGAAAGGGAAGGCCAGCCCGTCGTCTTCTGCGGTGACGGCTCCCTCAAAGGGCGCCGGGATATCGAAGGCCGGAGCCCCTTGTTCCGCATGGCGCCGCCGACGATGGTCATTCCCCGTGCCGGCAGCGTCGCCCTGGCAGCCAATGTCCGTTTTGCCGCCGGTGACTACGATGACTGCATGACCCTGACGCCGTCGTACCTGCGCCGCAGCGAAGCTGAAGTGCTCTGGGAAAAACGCCACGGCGGTGCCCCATGTCAGTAACGGTCCGTCAGGCCTGTCGGGAGGACCTGCCGGATATCATCGCCATCGAAGAGGCGTCCTTTTCCGTGCCCTGGTCCCATCAGTCCCTGGCAGCGGAACTGGATAATCCCGTAGCCCGTTATTATATCCTGGAAAAGGAAGACGGGAGCGTCGCCGGTTATGCCGACGTCTGGCTCATCGCCGATGAAGGCCAGCTGGCCTTCATCGCCATCCATCCGTCAGCACGGGGCCTGGGCTATGGCGAGATTCTCCTGCGAACGGCCATGGAAGCCCTCTTCCGGGAAGGCTGCACGAGTTTCTTCCTGGAAGTCCGCCAATCCAACGCGCCGGCCCAGGGACTGTACCGCAAGCTGGGCTATGAAGCCCTTGCTGTCCGCAAGGACTATTATTCCCAGCCTGTGGAAGATGCGTGCATCATGCATTGTCAAAAAGAGAAGTATCAATGGCTCGGCCATTCACTATAGAAAAAAGGATGAAATCTATGTATACCTTAGCTTTAGAAACGAGTTGTGACGAAACGTCGGCTGCTGTCCTCAAAGATGGCCGCCACATCTGCTCCAACATCATATCGACACAGGTGCCGATCCACCGGAAATTCGGCGGCGTCGTACCGGAAATCGCGTCGCGCCAGCACATCGAATACGTCATGCCCATCATCAAGGAAGCCCTTGATACGGCTGGCGTCACCTTGGCAGATATCGACCATATCGGCGTCACTTACGGTCCCGGCCTGGTCGGGGCCCTGCTGGTCGGCGTCGCAGCGGCCAAGGCTATCAGCTTTGCTGCCGATAAGCCCCTGGTCGGCGTCAACCACATGGAAGGCCATATCTTTGCCAACTTCCTCAGCCATCCCGATTTGGAACCGCCGTTCCTGGCCCTCGTCGTATCCGGCGGCCATACCCAGCTGGTCCAGATCAATGGCTATAATTCGTTCAGACTCATGGGCCAGACCCGCGACGATGCCGCCGGCGAAGCTTTCGACAAGATCGCCCGCGTCATGGGCTATCCCTATCCGGGCGGTCCGCAGATCGACAAACTGGCCAAAGAAGGCGATCCCGACGCCATCGCCTTTCCCAAGGCCCTCCATGAAAAGCACAATTTCGAGTTCAGCTTCAGCGGCCTCAAATCGGCAGTCCTCAACTACCTGCACACACAGGAACAGCGGGGCCAGTCCTATAATGCCGCCGACGTGGCGGCCAGCTTCCAGAAGACCGTCGTCGAAACGCTCGTCGAAAAGACCATGGATGCCGCGGCCTACTGCGGAGCCAGGAAAATCGCCGTCGCCGGCGGCGTCTCGGCCAACAGCGGCCTGGCTGCGGCCATGAGTGCGGCCTGTGCCGACAAGGGCTATGCCTTCTACCGGCCGGAACCGATACTCTGCACCGACAACGGCGCCATGATCGGTTGCCGGGCATATTATATGGCCCTGGACGGCCGCTTTGCCGACTTGACCCTCAACGCCAAGCCGGCCCTGCCGATTACATCGGACTAATCCTGAGAAGAGATGGGGGAATCTTCTATGGCTACACTCGAAGCGGTCTGCCGGACAAGGAGCACCTTGTCGCCCGTGCAGATCCATATTTTACAGAACAGTGAAGAACTCTTGCAGTTCGCCAGCGACTTGTCGCACCGGGAACTCTTCGTCTATGTGCCCGGGCGGGAAGCGGGGACGCTGGTCCTGGCCGCGCACCGGACGCCGCTCCTGCAGAAGGGGAGGCAGACGGAAACGACTGATCCTGGCGCTGCCTTTTCCCGTTATGAAGAACCGCTTAATTATCAGGTCTTTCAGGCGGGAACGGCCATGAGCGGTGAGAAAGAAATCGAATACGGCCGCATGGCGCCCATCGTGGCTTATCCCTTCGTCGATAACGGCGGCGGGACGATTGCCGTCATTTCCTTTGTCGGCACAGTCGAAGACAATCGGGAGATTTTGACGGAAACAGCCTTCTTATCTTTGCAGGTGCCCATGGATTTCCATTCCATGTACCGGCCCCTGTCCATCCAGGATGGCGTCGTCCTGGTCAACTGCAACGGCGTCGTCATCTATGCCGACGATATGGCCGACAGCATCCTGCACATGTGCGGCCAGCGCGGGGCCATTACGGGTACCAATATCTATAATACCCGCCTCGACCTGACCGGTGCCAAGAAAGCCCTGTCCCAGGCCGAGGGATTGGCCGATGACGTGACCTTAGGCGATGCTGTCGTTTCCCGCCGGGTCATCCCTATTCTGCAGCGCGGCAAAGTGCGCCGGGTCATTTCCATCCTGACTGAGCGGACGGAACTGCATCGCAAGGAAGAAGAACTCATGGTCAAGACGTCGGTCATCAAGGAAATCCACCACCGCGTCAAGAATAACCTGCAGACCATTGCCAGCCTCCTGCGCATGCAGATGCGGCGCACGACGAGCGACGAAGCGCGGGATGTCCTCAACGAGAGCCTGAACCGGATCCTCAGCATTTCCCTGGTCCACGAGACGTTGTCCCATCACGATGAAGAGAACATCGACATTTCTGACGTCGCCCAGAAACTGCTGGGCCTCCTGGCGCACAGCCTGGTCAGCAAGGATTGCCACGTGGAGACGAAGTTTTCCGGCGACACCCTGCCCACGCCGTCTGATGCGGCGACATCCCTGGCTCTGGTCCTGAACGAACTCATCACCAATGCCATCATCCACGGCTTTGAAGGCCGACGGGAAGGCCTCCTGGCCGTCACCATCCGCCGCGACGGGCCGGACGGGGTCATCATCGTCTGTGATGACGGCGTCGGCATGTCCCACGCACCCGTCGATACGGGGCGCAAACATCTGGGCATGGCCATCGTGCGCACGCTCATTGAAAAAGATCTGCAGGGGACGATTGATTTCGATGACGGCGTGCCTGAAGGGACCGTCGTCACCATCCGTTTTCCGTTACCAGAGAGGGGAGAATAACCAATGGGATATCGCGTTGTAATAGGGGATGACGAATCGATCATCCGTATGGATTTATGTGAAATGCTGGAAGATGCCGGCCACACCGTCGTCGGAGAAGCCGCTGATGGCGTCGAGGCCCTCGATTTAGTGCGCAAAGAAAAGCCGGACATCGTCCTCCTGGACATCAAGATGCCCCGCTTGGACGGCATCCACGCGGCCCGCATGATCGGCCACGAAGGGCTGGCACCGGTCCTGCTGCTCACGGCGTACAGTCAGCAGGATATCGTCGACAAGGCCAAGGACTCCGGCGTCCTGGGCTACCTGGTCAAACCGGTCAGTCCGGTCAACCTCTTCCCGGCCATCGAAATCGCCATTTCCCAGTTCCGCCACCAGCGCGAAGTGGCACAGCAGCTCGATGACATGAACGAACGCATCGAGACGCGCAAAGCCGTCGACCGGGCCAAGGGCTGCCTCATGGACCTTTATCATATACCGGAACACGAAGCCTACCGACGGCTGCAGCAGTACAGCATGAAGAACCGGAAATCCTTGAAAGCCGTGTCCGAGGCGGTCATTGCCAGTGCGGAAAAGATAAAAAGTCAAAAAAAATAAAACGTTTGATGAAAAAGTCAGGGTGAAAGCCTTGACTTTTTTACCTTTAATGGCTAATATATATATTGTAAGTTAGCACTCGGAAGTATGGAGTGCTAATAAAGAGTAGCAACTTACTTTTAAGGAGGAATATAAAATGTTAAAACCGTTAGGAGATCGCGTAGTTATCCGTGTATTGGAACAGGAAGAAAAAACTGCAAGCGGTATTTTTTTACCGGACACTGCTAAAGAAAAACCGAGCCAGGGTGAAGTCGTAGCCGTAGGTCCGGGCAAACTGCAGGACGACGGTAAACGCGTTGCTTTGGATGTCAAAGTAGGCGACAAGATTATTTTCTCCAAATATGCCGGCACAGAAGTCAAGTTCGAAGGCACTAAATATTTGATCGTCAGCGAACGCGACATCTTGGCTATCATCTAATAAATCATTTCGAATCAAACTAAAAAATACTTAACTTTCACATAGGAGTGTGTTCAACATGGCTAAACAGATTTTGTTCAACGAAGATGCACGCCGCGCTCTCGGCAAAGGCGTAGACGCTTTGGCAAATGCCGTAAAAGTTACCTTAGGGCCTAAAGGCCGCAACGTCGTTCTCGACAAGAAATTCGGCGCTCCGACCATCACCAACGATGGTGTCACCATTGCCCGCGATATCGAATTGGAAGATCCCTTTGAAAACATGGGCGCTCAGCTCGTCAAAGAAGTCGCAACCAAGACCAACGACGTCGCTGGTGACGGCACGACGACAGCTACTATCCTGGCCCAGGCCATGATTCAGGAAGGCATGCGCAACGTCGCAGCCGGCGCTAACCCGATGATCCTCAAACGCGGTATCGAAAAAGCCGTCGCTAAACTCGTCGAAGAAATCAAGAAACGTTCCATCGCCGTATCCGACAAGGCTTCCATCGCTCAGGTCGCTTCCATTTCGGCAGGTGACGAAGAAGTCGGCGGCCTCATCGCTGACGCTATGGAAAAAGTCGGCAAAGACGGTGTCATCACTGTCGAAGAATCGAAGACCATGGGCACACAGCTCTCCGTCGTCGAAGGCATGCAGTTCGACCGCGGCTACATTTCCCCGTACATGGTAACGGACCCGGATAAAATGGAAGCTGTCATGAGCGAACCGTACATCCTCATTACGGACCGCAAGATCGCTTCTATCCAGGAAATGCTCCCGGTTCTGGAAAAAGTTGTCCAGGCTGGTAAAGAACTCCTCATCATCGCTGAAGATGTCGAAGGCGAAGCACTGGCTACCTTGGTCGTCAACAAACTCCGTGGCACCTTCAAAGCCGTCGCTGTCAAAGCTCCGGGCTTCGGCGACCGCCGCAAAGCAATGCTCCAGGATATCGCAACCCTCACGGGTGCTACGGTCATCACGGAAGATGTCGGCCGTAAACTCGACAGCGTTACCATGGAAGACCTCGGCACTGCCCGTCAGGTCCGCGTAACCAAAGATGAAACGACTATCGTCGAAGGCCACGGCGATCCCCAGGCCATCAAAGACCGTGTCGCTCAGATCAAAGCTCAGATTGCGGAAACGACGTCTGATTTCGATAAAGAAAAATTGCAGGAACGTTTGGCTAAGATGTCCGGCGGCGTAGCTGTCATCGAAGTCGGCGCTGCTACGGAAGTCGAATTGAAAGATAAGAAATATCGTCTCGAAGATGCCCTCAACGCTACGCGTGCAGCTGTTGAAGAAGGTATTGTAGCCGGCGGCGGCACGACCCTCATCGACATCCTCCCGGCTCTCGACGAATTCGATGAAGACGGCGACGTACAGACCGGTATCAACCTGGTTAAACGCGCTATTGAAGCTCCGCTCCGCCAGATCGCTGAAAACGCTGGCCTCGAAGGCTCGGTCATCGTCGCTAAAGTCAAAGCTTCCGAAGACGGCGTAGGCTTCAACGCCCTCAAAGAAGAATACGTTGACATGGTCAAAGCAGGTATCGTCGACCCGGCTAAAGTAACCCGTACAGCTCTCCAGAACGCAGCTTCCATCGCAGCCCTCGTCCTCACGACGGAAACCCTGGTCGCTGACAAACCGGAACCGGCTCCGGCAGCCCCGGCTGGCATGGGCGGCGGTATGCCCGGCATGATGTAAGATTAGGTTGTAGTGTGTAGTTTGCAGAGACGGCCTTTAAATTTAAAGCCATCTGCTAACCACTAACAACTTAAAAAGGGGCTGTCGCATTAAGCCATTTCGGCTTTGTGCGACAGCTCTCTTTTTTTATTCTATTTCATCGTTCTATT
>NZ_JBBMEU010000080.1:0-9184 GCF_040096415.1 Megasphaera intestinihominis | reverse complement strand
GAACGACCATAAAGCTATGATGTTTTTGCATACATAAAAAGAGCCTGTGCACGATTACGTGCGACAGGCCCTTTTTTCGTCTGTAAGGGCTCGCACGTGGCGAGCCCGTTTCAGGATATGTTCGATTTTTCCGACATAATAAAGCGTTGGAACCATTTTTCAGGAGCGGGCGCCCCACGTGGCGCCCCTACGCATTTTTGGCGAATCACTAGCCACTAGTTGCTAACTGTTAACTCCATCTCTTACAAGAAGATGTACTTCATGACGAAGATGACGGCCAGGCAGTACATGAGGAGGGAAATCTTTTCCCGTTTGCCTGTGAGCAGGTTGATGACGACATACGAGATGATGCCGAAGGAGATGCCTTCGGAGATGCTGTAGCAGAAGGGCATCGCGATGATGGTGATGTATGCCGGGATGGATTCGCTGAAGTCGTCGAAGTCGATGCCGGCGACGGACGTCAGCATGAGGAAGCCGACGATGACCAGGGCCGGTGCCGTGGCAAAGGCCGGGATGGCCATGAAGAACGGCGACAGGAAGAGGGACAGGGCGAAGAGGACAGCGACGCAGACTGCCGTCAGGCCCGTGCGGCCGCCTTCGCTGACGCCGGTAGCGCTTTCGACGAAGGTCGTCGTCGTACTGGTGCCGATGACAGCGCCGACCGTCGTGGCGACAGCGTCGGCCAGGAGGGCGCCTTTGATGCGCGGCAGGCGGCCCCGTTCATCGAGCATGTTGGCCTTGGACGAGACGCCGATGAGCGTGCCCAGGGTATCGAAGATATCGACGAAGAGGAAGGCGAACATGACGACCAGGAAGTCCAGGCTAAAGACGCGGCTGAAGTCGAGCTGGCCGAAGATGGGGCTCAGGCTGGCCGGGGCAAAGGCAGCGGCGCCGCCGGACAGGTCGGGGATGACGCTGAACATCTTCATTTCCGGATTGGGCACGTAGAGGCCGGTCAATTCGCAAAGAATGGCCAGGATCCAGGTAAAGAGGATGCCCCAGAGGATGTTGCCGCGGACTTTCTTGACCATCAGGACGGCTGTGAAGACGATGCCGATCATGGCCAGGAGAACCGTAATGCCGACCGTGTGGAAGGTACCCGTAGCGGCAGACTGTTTGAACGAGAACAGGGCAATCTTGGTTGCCGGGTTGGCGACGATGATCTGGGCGTTCAGCAGGCCGATGAGGGCGATGAACAGGCCGATGCCGGCAGAAACGGCTTTCTTCAAGGTCATGGGGATGGCGTTGAAGATAGCTTCGCGGACATTGGTCAAAGACAGGATGATGAAGATAACGCCTTCAAAGAAGACGGCGGCCAGGGCCATTTCCCAGGTGTAGCCCATCTGCAGGACGACCGTAAAGGCGAAGAAGGCGTTCAGGCCCATGCCCGGTGCCAGGGCGAAGGGATAGTTGGCGAAAAAGGCCATGCACAGCGTCCCGATAAGGGAAGCCAGGGCGGTTGCCGTGAGGACGGCACCTTTGTCCATGCCGGCGGCGCTCATGATGGTCGGGTTGACGGCCAGGATGTAGGCCATGGTCATGAAGGTCGTGATACCAGCCAGGATTTCCGTGCGGACCGTCGTGCCATTTTCGCTCAAGTGGAAGAAACGGTCGAGGAAGGACGGTTGGTTTTCCATAATACATTCACACTCCTTTAGTAATAAAACAAGTTGACATCCATCCGGAAATACATGAAGCCAAATAGCAGACGACGGACATCAACTGATATCATTATTATAGGGTGTTCTGCCTTTTTGGGCAACTATTTTGTCAAAAAAAGGAAATCTATGGTACAATGAGTCCGAAAGATAAAAATCTTACGCCTTTACCGATAGGAAGGAGTACATTATGACTATGACACGGAATCTTTTGAAACGGCGTATTGCCGTAGCCCGGGGCTTGGAACCGGGGGACGTCGTCCTTAAAAACTGCCAGATCGTCGACGTCTATACACAGACCATCCGGCCTGGGGATATCGTCATCGCCGACGGCATCATCGCCGGCGTCGGCGGCCCGTATGAAGGACAGGAAGTCATCGATGCCCATGGGGCCTATGCCGCACCGGGCCTCATTGAAAGCCATATCCATATCGAATCGTCCTATGTCAGCCCGGAAGAGTTCGGCCGCCTGGTCGTCCCCCTGGGAACGACGACGATCGTCGCCGACCCGCATGAAATCGTCAACGTCTGCGGCCTGGCCGGCCTTCGTTACATGATGGAAGCCGCTGAAAAGACGGCCCTGGACGTCCGTTTCATGGTGCCGTCGTGTGTCCCGGCGACGCCTTTCGACCACAGCGGGGCCGTGCTGGAAGCAGACGACATGAAATCGCCCCTGGCCGACGACCGCGTTCTCGGTGTCGGTGAATTCATGAACTGCCCGGGCATCCTGAACGGCGATGATGCCGTCCTGGACAAGCTCGTCGCCGCCTATGAGGCGAAAAAGCCCATCGACGGCCACAGCCCCGGCGTCACTGGCAAGGACCTGCAGGCCTATGCGTCGGCCCAGATCCGGACGGACCACGAATGTTTCACCTTGGACGACGTCGAAGCGCGCCTCCAGGCCGGCATGTACGTCATGCTGCGCAACGGTTCGGCCTGCCATGACCTGCCAAATCTGGTCCGGGCCGTGACGCCGGCCAATCTGCGCCGCTTCCTGCTCTGTTCGGATGACCTCCATCCCAAGACGATCTTTGAGAAAGGCCACCTCAACGAACACCTGCGCCTCTGCGTCGCCGCCGGCCTGTCGCCGCAAGCGGCTATCACCATGGCGACCCTCAACGCCGCCGACTGCTACCACTTCGACGACCGCGGCGCCTTGGCACCGGGCAAGCGGGCGGACATCGTCCTCTTTGAAGACCTGAAGGACTTCCACGTTCTGGCGACCTTCATCGGCGGTCAGAAAACAGCGGAAAAGGGCCAGTATCTCCTGCCCTTTACGCGGGCTGATTACAGCGCCGTCGGCAGCTCTGTCTGCATCGCCGGTTTCTCCGAAGAGAAAATGGTTATGCACTTGACGTCGGACCGGGTCCGGACTATCGACATCGTGCCCGGCGGCGTCGTCACGGAAAAAGGGGAAGCCCTCATCCATCGCGATGGCCGCGGCGATTTCGTCTACGACCCGCAGGCCGATATCGTCAAAGTTGCCGTCGTCGAACGCCATCACGGCACGGGCTGCGTCGGCCTGGGCCTGCTGCGCGGTTATGGCCTTAAACGAGGTGCCGTCGCCGTATCCGTGGCCCACGATTCACACAACATCATCGTCGCCGGCACGAACAATAGGGATATGGCCGCTGCCGTCGAGGCCCTGGAGGGCCAGAAGGGCGGCATGGCCATCGTCTTGGACGGAACGGTCCTTGCATCCATCCCGCTGCCCATTGCCGGCCTCATGAGCGACCAGCCGGCCGCCGCTGTCGATGCAGCTATGGACGAGCTCTACGCCAAGGCCCACCATATCCTGGGTGTCAGCGCTGACGTCGATGTCATCATGACGTTGTGCTTCATGAGCCTGCCCGTCATCCCCAAGCTGAAACTGCTGGACACGGGTCTCTTCGACGTCGAAGCCTTCGATTTCGTTCCCATTGAACCTTAAGGAGGTATGATTATGGATGCCAAGAAAGTTAAGTTAGTCGTCATCAAGTCTCATTGTGATCTTTATAAAGAAGGCGATGAAATCGTCTTCGACGGGCCTGTCATCGATAAAGCAAAGAGCGGCGCCCTCTGCATGACGGCCCTCCAGGCCCTTTATCCTTATGTCTTCGCCGGCCGCCAGGGTTCGCTCTGGCCGTCGGATATCCAGTGTCCCGACTGCGACGAAGGCGTCATCTTCCGCGTGGTGGAACAATGATGCATAACCCTAATAGGGCAGAACGAGAAGGTATTGGCAAATGGCTTGACGACCGTGATATAATGAAAGGTAGAATGATAGTCGTGTGAGTGGGGAGGAATGTGAAAGTTGATACTCAGCAAAGCCTGTAAGACAAAGATGGCTGCTCTTTTCATCGGCCTCATGGCCTTGATGCCGGTGCAGGCCATTACGCAGGAAGAAATGGTCTATGACCAGGTCAGCAAATATATCCGCGGCAGCGAAGCGGCGGCCATTGCCAAGGATATCTGTGATGCATCCTATACGTATGACGTCGACCCGATCCTCGTCGCCGCCGTCTTTACGACAGAAAGCCATTTCGATAATTCTGCCGTGTCCGGCGTCGGTGCCGTCGGCATTGCCCAGCTTATGCCGTCTACAGCGGCATCACTCAAGGTCAATCCCTACAACCGCAGGGAGAACATCTTTGGCGGCGTCAAGTACCTCGGCCAGATGGTCGAACGCTACCGCACATGGGACCGGCCCTTCGTCTATGCCGAAGCGGCATATAATGCCGGACCGGGCGCCGTCGACCGGGCCCGAGGCGTGCCGCATTATACGGAGACCATGAATTATGTCCAGACCGTCGAACAGACGCGGCGGGAAATCTGGCGCCTTGCCGGTCATGAAGCCATGGCCCTGAAGCCCTACAAGCGGTCGGCCATGACCGTGACGGAAACGGAAGCACCCATTTTTCCGAGCCTGAAAGAATGGCATGAACAGCACAGTCAGAAAGCAGCCGCTGTCCAGACTAAGACTACGGTCCGGCCCAAGACGGCCCGCGTAGCCAATTCGGTCCGCAGCCCGCAGCCTGTGTCGTATTGGACGACGTCGCGGCCCTGGGACACGCGGAGCAGTAAAAAATAATATCGAGGAAGGGACCTTGCATCAGCGATTATGCGATCTCCCTTTTTTTACGGCCTGGAGCCGTAAGGAATGAAAAAAGGAGTTGTGAAATGGAAAAAGAATTGATTCACCTGGAGCACGTATCCAAGACCTATGATGGGCACAAGGTATTAGATGGCCTTGATCTGACGATTTCTGAAAATGAATTCGTGACTCTCCTCGGCCCCAGCGGCTGCGGCAAGACGACGACGCTCCGCCTCATTGCCGGTTTTGAAACGCCTGATGAAGGGCGTATCCTCTTCGATGGGGCCGATATCACCCAGCTGCCTCCGAACCGGCGTCAGGTCAATACGGTGTTCCAGAATTATTCTCTTTTTTCCCATATGGACGTGGCCGAAAACATCGCCTTCGGGCCGAAGATTCACGGCAAGTCCCGCGATTATATCCGCGATAAGATCCGTTATGCCCTGAAACTGGTCAACCTCGACGGCTACGAACACGCCAACATCGTCGACTTGTCCGGCGGCCAGCAGCAGCGCGTGGCCATCGCCCGGGCCGTCGTCAATGAGCCGCGGGTCCTGCTCCTGGACGAACCCCTGAGTGCCCTAGACCGGAAATTGCGCCGCAGCATGCAGCTGGAACTCATCAAGATCAAAGAAGAACTGGGCATTACCTTCGTCTTCGTCACTCATGACCAGGAAGAAGCCCTGAGCATGTCCGACACGGTCGTCGTCATGAACCAGGGTTATATCCAGCAGATCGGCACGCCCGAAAGCATTTACAATGAACCGGAAAACGCCTTCGTCGCCGACTTCATCGGTGACAGCAACATCGTCGACGGCCTCATGGTACACGACAAACTCGTGCGCATCGCCGACTACGACTTCGACTGTGTCGACGTCGGCTTCGGGACCCACCGCCCTGTCGACGTCCATATCCGGCCGGAAGATATGGAACTGCAGCCGCCTCGCGACGGCGGTTTCAACGGCGTCGTCACCAAGACGATTTTTGAAGGCATGACCTATAACCTCACTATCCAGGCGCGGGGGATCGAGTGGCTGGTCAAATCGACGAAGCACTATCAGCCCGGCGACGAAGTCAGCCTCTGGGTGGACCCCTTCAATATCCAGATCATGAATAAACCGGAATCGGAAGACGAAAGGGCGATGGAAAATGATTAATTCAGCAGCGATTCGCAACCTCTTTGCCGCGCCCTTCCTCATCTGGGCGGTCTTATTTATCTTCTGTCCCGTCGTGGCCATCGCCTGGTACGGCCTGACCGATGCCCACGGCGCCTTTACCCTGGCCAATATCAGCCTCATCGCCCACTGGGAGTACCTGAAGGCCCTGGAACTGTCCATCGTCCTGGCCCTCATCAGCACGGTCATCTGCCTGGTCGTGGCTTATCCGCTCTGCCTTATCCTGACGGAAAAGAAGCGGGGGAAGGGCTCGCTCCTGTTCCTGCTCTTCGTCCTGCCCATGTGGATGAACTCCCTGCTGACGACCATGGCCTGGCAGACGATTCTGGAAAAGAACGGCATCCTCAACCAGTTCCTGCGCCTCTTGTCCCTGCCTGACGTAAGCCTCATCAACACGCCGGCGGCCATCGTCATCGGCATGATTTACAACTTCCTTCCCTATATGATCCTGCCCCTCTACGTCGCTCTGAGCAAGATCAACGGCAACGTCATCGCCGCGGCCCGCGACTTAGGGGCCAATTCCTGGCAGACCTTCACCAAGGTCATCCTGCCCTTGTCCCTGCCCGGCGCCATCAGCGGCATCACCATGGTCTTCATCCCGTCGCTGACGACGTTCTTCATCAGCGGCCTCTTAGGGGGCAATAAGATCCTGCTCATCGGCAACATCGTCGAACAGGAATTCACCATGGCCTATGACTGGCATCTGGGCAGCGGCCTGTCTCTGGTGCTCATGGTCTTCATCATCGTCAACATGGTCGTGACGGCTTATTTCGACCGCAGCGAAGGGCAGGTGAAGAAGTGATGGAAAAAGTGAAGAAACTCTACGTCGCCCTGGTCGTCCTCTTCCTCTACGCGCCCATCGGCGTCCTCGTGGCCCAGTCCTTCAACGCCAGCCGTTACCGCGGCCACTGGACAGGCTTTACCCTGCAATGGTACGGCGAGTTATTCCAGAATGAAGGCATCTTTGACGCCTTGCAAAATACCATTACCATCGGTCTCTCGTCGGCGGCCATCGCCACCGTCCTGGGTCTTCTCACCTGCATGGCCCTGCGCGGCATGGGTCGCAAACAGCGGTCGGTCTATCTCGGCGTGGCTAGTATGCCGCTGCTCAATGCGGACATCGTCACCGGGATTTCCCTGATGCTCCTCTTTTTAGGCATGGGCCTGCGCCTGGGCTACGGTTCGATTCTCATGGCCCACGTCGTCTTCAACCTGCCGTACGTCATCTTGTGCATCATGCCCCAGTTCCTGTCGCTGGACCGCAGCTGTTATGATGCCGCCCGCGACCTGGGCGCGACGCCGTTCGTCGCATTCCGCCGCGTCGTCCTGCCGGAACTGCGGCCCAGTCTCCTGGCAGGCTTCATGCTGGCCTTCACCATGTCGGCCGACGACTTCATCATTACGCACTTCACCAAAGGGGCCGGCATCGATACGCTGCCGACGGAAATCTATGCCGAATTGAAATTGGGCATCCATCCGGAAATGTATGCCCTTTCGACGCTCGTATTCGTCTTTGTCCTGGTCTTCGCCGTCCTGCTCATCGTCAACCGCCGGCGCCTGGCCTTGGGTCGGAACTGGTAGGAAAGGGGAAACGCTATGAAATATATCCGCATGATTCTCCTCGGTCTCTGCTGTATCCTGGCCCTGAGCGGCTGTGGCTTCTTTGACAGCGAAGAAGACGGGGACAACGTGGTCTATGTCTATAACTGGGGCGATTACGTCGACCCGGATACGCTCAAGCAGTTCGAAGAAGAAACGGGCATCCGCGTCGTCATGGATGAATTCGATACCAACGAGAGCATGTATCCCCTGGTCGCGGCCGGCGCCGAACGCTATGACGTCATCTGCCCGTCGGACTACATGATCCAGAAGATGATCCACAATGATCTTTTGCAGCCTCTCGATTATTCCCAGCTGCCCAACGCCCGCCAGTACGTAGGCAAACAGTTCTGGACCCAGTCCGAGTCCTTTGACCCGGGCAACCGCTATGCCGTCCCTTATTGCTGGGGCACCGTCGGCATCGTCTACAATCGGACCATGGTCGATGAACCTGTCGACAGCTGGTCCATCCTTTGGAACGAGAAATATAAGAATGAAATCATCATGCAGGACTCGCCGCGCGATTCCTTCATGGTCGCCTTGAAGCGTCTGGGCTATTCCCTGAACACGACGGATCCTCAGCAGATCAAAGAAGCGCGGGATATGCTCATCGCCCAGAAACCCCTGGTCCAGGCCTATGGCATCGATGACGTCAAGGACAAGCTCGTCTCCGGCGAAGCGGCCATGGGCGTCGTCTTTTCCGGTGAAGCCCTGCGCATGATCCTGGAAAACAGGAACCTGGAATACGTCATCCCCAAAGAAGGGACCAACCTCTGGATTGACTCGTGGGTCATCCCCAAGAATGCCGAACACGTCGAAAATGCCCATAAATTCATCGACTTCATGAGCCGTCCCGACATCGCCCTGAAGAACTTCGAGTACCTGACCTATTCGACGCCGAATACGGCCGTCCCGGCCATGGAAGAAGACGAAGACTATAAAGATAACCCCGTCGTCTTCCCGCCGGAAGAAGCTTATGCCGGCCAGGAAACGTACAAATACCTGGGCGAAGAAGGGGACAAGCGCTATAACGACGAATGGATCCAGGTCAAGGTCTGGTGATTTTTTAGGATAAATGCTTTTCAAGAATACAAATGTGTAGTATAATGAGTACAAGTTCAGAATGAGACCAAAGAAGGAACCGTTGCACGAAGGCTTTTGCCATCATGCACGGTTCCTTTTGCTTTATAGTTTGTAGTATGGAGTTTGTAGAAAATGGCTTCAAATTTAAAAACACCCACTAAAAACTACAAACTACAAACTTCGAACTTCTGTTGTATGAGATTGGGAGGCGGGGATATGGCTGAGAAAAGGCCTTTGGTTTTCAATGTGCAGAAATTTTCCGTCCACGACGGGCCGGGGATACGAACGACGATTTTCTTCAAAGGCTGTCCCTTGGCCTGCCCATGGTGCCATAATCCGGAGAGTCAGCGCTTCGAGGTTGAGAGAATGGAGCGTAGCGATGGGGGACAGGATGAGGTCGGGACCTATTATTCCGTAGCAGAACTCGTCCGCCAGGCCGTGCAGGACCAGATTTTCTATGAACGTTCTGGCGGCGGCGTCACCTTGTCGGGCGGTGAAGTCCTGGCCCAGCCCATGGGGTATATCGCCGAGCTCGTCCGGGCCCTGGCTGAAAAAGGCATTTCCGTCGGCATCGACACCAGCGGCGCGGTTCCCGT
>NZ_JBBMEU010000079.1:0-9238 GCF_040096415.1 Megasphaera intestinihominis | reverse complement strand
ACGACAGGATGTCTCAGCTTATGCAGCAATACGATGTTGCTTATTGAATCGATTTACACAAAACTCTTGACACACCCTTTACCGTATCAATGTCAAAGCCTGTTTTCTGGGAAATTTTTTTCGGCTCGTAAGGAATCGTCATGTTTCCAATGGTTCTGATGAGCTCCCCGGAGGTATTCGCCGTCAGCAGGCACATTTTGAGATACAGGACAATATAAGCGCTTCCGTTTTCCTGTTCCATTAGCCAGTCTATGGTTTCCTGCTGGAAGAAGTTTTCTCGTAGCTTAATCCAATAGAAACGTTTATTTTCTGTGCTCATAGTTACCTCATATGCGGGCCAGCGGCTCTCCCCGTTGGCCCATCATTTTTACATATCGAGCGATGCTTCAAGGATGGCATCGTCCTGTTTTTCCTGATTTGTCTTGTCAGTTTTGACTTCCCCCGTGGCCGGGTCGACGTTGTCGGGGACCGGTTCAGCCTCGATGTCGGTATAATCGGTTTCGTCGCTGACGTCGGCCATGTTCTGGCTGAGGGCCGTCTTGATGGTCCCGTCGGCCGTGACGCCACGGATGAACTCCGTCGTCAGCGGCGCGTATTTCAGCGCCTTCTTGATGACGGTTTTCTTTGCCATTTCGTCAAAGTTCGTCTTCCATGGCGAGAAGCCTTTCCCGTAGCTTTGGCTGTATTTCCTGGCATGGGCTTCGACATCTTCCTTGCTCATGATTTCAAAGCCGGAAATGCCGTCTTTGTCTTTCCATACGCCGTAATATGCTACGACGGACCCGCGGTCCTTGAATACGGGCTTATGTACCAGCTTCGGCTCTAAGCCGTATTCGACATCAAATTCGTCGTTTTCATGAACTTCATGAGCTTGGACATACAGCCCACTTCGATGGGCCAGGGAGATCATGCCCTTGTACCCTACCTGGAACTGGCATTCCAGGGTACCATGGTTCATGAAGGGGATGAGATAGGCTTCCCCCAGTGGCGTGTTCGGTTCCAAGCCGAGTTGCGCAGCCTGCATCATAGCGCCCAGGAAAGACTTGGGCGTACAGGATGCCAGTTTCGGCGTGTTACTCATAGCCGTAAGGACCATTCGGGCGAATCGTTCGCCCGTGATGACGGAAGGAAGGGCCGCTTCAATCTGCCCTTTCATCGAAATAATAAGATCCTGCATATTCTTCATCGGCGATGCTGCTGCCGGGGCCGCTTTTTTGGCAGCGGCCAGGCCTCCTTTTGTAGTTGCCATTACAATATCTCCTTTCAATTCATACCAGTTATACCAGGAACCGCCGCGTCGGCTTGCCCTGCTTCATGCAAGCTTCGTAGACGTCCGGGAATTCCTTCTTTAACTTCTTCGTGTCGACGGTGATGCGCCCTTTTTGGTTCTTCCATGTGACCTTCCGGTCGCCGATGGTGGCGATCTCATCGTCCCCCATGAGGCATTTGATGACATTCTCCTGGGTCATGATGACGTCGTCGAGGCGTTTCCGTTCGGCCTTGGCGTTGTCGATGAGGGCCAGGGCGTCGGCCGCTTCCTTGGGAAGCTCGACCGGCTCGGTCTGGCCGCCGGGGTATTGGTCTTGGATGGCCTCCGTCGTCGAGCGGCTCCCGTCAATAGGCGGCGGGGTCATCGTCTGAACCATGTACCAGAATTCTTCTTCCTTCTGAGCCAGGTAATCGATGTCGTCGTCATTCCGGGGGATGCACTTATAATCGTAATGCTGACCCCCAATGAGTACGGCAATATACCAGGTCGGCAGGCCTGTGACCATCATATAATGTTGGCACTGCCAATAATATGAGTTAGGAAGCCCGTCATCTTCCCAAGCCTTGACATTAAAGGCATTGGTCGTCTTGCATTCCAACCCCGCTTTTTCGCCGATGACCAGGCGGTCGACGTTGGCCAGCATCCACGGCACGTCGTTACTCTGCATCGTGCCGCAGCGGCGGACCCGCTTGCCCGTGCGTTTGGTGAATTCCCTGGCGACGATGTCTTCCAGGGTCGTGCCCCAGTAGACCGGGTCCGTGCCGCTGATGTCTTCCGGCACCAGCTGCCCCGTCTTTTCGAGCCATAAAGCGTACGGGCTTTTCCAGGGGTTGTCGCCGACAATCGTGCCGGCGTCGCTGCCCCCGATACCCATGGTACGGAGTTTCAGCCAGGCGTCGCGGTTCGTACCATCCTGGACGGTCATAATGAGTTCAGCATCCACGATAGTCACCTCCCACCAAAAGGGCGATGAGCAATTCTTCCCGGCTGACCCCGATATCGAGCGCAATCTTTTCAAGAAGCGATGCCATCATGTTAGCCAGATCAATGGCATTCCCATTTAGCAGAACGGTAGCCTTATGGCTATCCTCATGGGCTGTCATGATGATCAGCTTGCAACCCGTTCCTTCTGTAACCGCCTTCAGTTCTTCTAATTTTTGCGCAATCATGTCTTCTTTTTTCATGTTCATCCTCCTGGTTCTGTGCTATAATATAGGTGTCATCTTTTTTCAAACCTTCCTGGTTTGGGGCCTCGCGGCTTTGCCGTGGGGTCCTTTTTTTGTGGCCGGATGTCGGTGATCTTCATCCCGACGGCGGCGGCGATGAGGTTGTCGAGCTCATTCATGCACCGGCAATAGCTGGGGAGCTCTTCCCGGCTGATGATGTCGTCGGCGCAGATAGTCTCGAGTCTTTCGTAGGCCTTGCACATCTTGCCAAGCTGTATATGTAGGGTGATCACCCCGCTGGCCACACCGACCGTCTGGATATCGGGCAGGATGAGCCTGCCGGTCAGGGTACGCTCTACCAGGTAAGCATACCCCAGTTTATAGTCATCGTAGACCTGCACGATACAGGCCACGACGTCATCGTCGGGGGTACTGCCGGCTTCATAGCCGGCCAGCGTACGTCGGGCAATGCCGATGCGTTCGGCCGCTTCCTCCTGGGTCAGCCCGGCCACATGGCGGGAATGTACCAGCCATTCCGTGAACTTGTCTCTCATGGTTTTCACCTCCTCATAAAATACAATGAGTTCAGAAGCGAATGACGAGCTGCTGGCCGGGCCTTACTGTGCAATCCTGGTCCAGGTTGTTGTTCACCTGGATCTGATAGACCACTTCCCGGATGTCGAGCCCTTCGGCGTCGGCAATCGGACGGGCTACGTCCCAGACCGTCTGATCCTTTTCGACCGTGACGACCTGCACGTCATCGGCTTTGACGGTTTCACCCGCCGCCATGCCCGGGCCGGTGTAAAGCCCGATGCCGCAGGCCAGCACGGCCATGGCCAAGAAGCTCTTAGCCCCGAACAGAGGGCCACGCTTTGGGATGCGCTTCAGCTTTGGTTCGTCGTAAATCTTCATCGTTTTCATTGGCTGAGGCTCCTTTCCAGATCGGCCAGCGTCACGCCGCAGTAGGCGGCGAACTGTGCCGGATTGATGAAATAGTCGAATTTTCGGGCCCCGCTGCGTTTCATCGCGAACCCGAACGGAAGCAGGTTACGTTGCAGGCCAATGCGAACGAATTGTTCGCTACGCTCCAGGATGCGGGCCGCTTCTTTGATGGTGATTTTCATACCCTCACTTCCAATCATTGACCGCCTGCAAGACTTCCAGCAGCATCGTATTGATGTCGTCAGACACGGTGATGATACGATGAAAGCCCGGGGCTTTCACGATGTTAATCGCGTTGGCTGACAGCAGCGTAAAGTCTACATATGTACCGCCCTGTCTAAGGGCGTCAGATAAGTTCCTCAACGCTTCAATCTTGCGTAAATTATTCGGATCGTCTTGATACGTTTCTAATTCGCTGGGAGCTCGTCTTGCAGCGACCCCGTTGCAGAATTCTTTAACTGCGCAATTCACACAAACACTGCTATTCTGAGAATATTCAGCGCAATAATTGATGATTGTGTTTGCTGCTTCTCTGGCTTCCTGTTCTCTTGTCATCTTTTTGCCTCCTGTAATTTAACTTCACACTTTATCGCGCAATAAATTGTCAACTCGACATTTAAAGATACGGGCCAGCTCAATCAGCTTTTCCGTCGTGGGGTAGGCTTTGCCAGTTTCCCACTTAACAACAGCTGTACGGGTTACTCCCATTTTTTCAGCGAGTTGTTCTTGAGTCCAATTCCGTTTCATTCTAAGCTCTTTCAAACGGTTCATGGTTTCACCTCCTTGTGAAGTTTCTTCACTTCATACCTGTATTTTACACAACTTCCATTCACATGTCAATAGCTTATGACAACTTTTATTCACATATTTTCAAGTGAATGTTTTTCACATATAATATATACATAGACAGGGAGTGAAGAAGATGAACACGACAGCGATAAGACTGAGAAAACTAAGAGAAAGGGAAAAGTTATCACAAGGTGAAGTTGCCCAAAAGCTGGGGATCAGCCGGACCGCTTACGTTAAATATGAGACAGGCGAAAGCCGTCCTGTAAGGAAGCTGAATGAATTATCCCGCCTGTTCCATGTGTCGGCCGACTATATCATGGGAATGTCTAATTATCCCTTGTCCAATGAAATAGCCCCGCCAGCTGAAGCCCGGAAAATCCCAATCATCGGTACGGTAACCTGTGGCCCAAATGGGTTCGCTTATGAATATCTTGACGGGTATGTATATATTGACGATTGTACTCATGGAGACATAAGGGCCTTTCATTGCAAAGGTGATTCCATGACTGGCCTGGGAATATTCGACGGAGATATTGCAATCGTTCGCATCCAGCCAGAGGTCGAGAACGGAGAGCTGGCAGTCGTTACCATAAATGGAGATGAAGGAACGTTAAAGCGGGTCCGAAAACAGGACCATATGATTATCCTGGAATCAGCCAATCCCAATTATCCGCCTCGTGTGTTTGCTGGAGAAGAAACGAATTTAGTCCATATCGTAGGAAAAGTCATTGAAGTGAGGAAAAAATTCTAATCACAGAAAGAAGGGAATCGTATGCAAGCAGCTGTTGGTTTATTGATTATCTGTATTATCGCCTGGTACATCCTGGCTAAAAAGAATCCGGAAAAGTTCGCCCCATTCCTGGCCTCGCCTTATGGGAAGAAACGCGGGCTCTTATGCCTGGCCGCCGTGTTCGTCATTGGGGCCGTCGGTGCGACCATCGACCCGCCGCCCGCTCCGACAGCCAGCCAGAAAGTGCAGCAGGCCAGCGATAAGGCCGAAAAGGAAGCCAATCCGGAAAAGGCCAGCGACCACCACAAGCTCGCCGTGCAGCAGATCGCCGAGGGGACCGGCGTCGACGAAGCCCGGGCGGCTGGCATCCTGGACATCTTCCATAAGGTCGGCATCCAGGACCACCTTTTCGACGGGGTCCATAGCTACGAGAACGGCAAGCATGATACCACCGACGAAAAAGTCTTCGTCATCGAAACGACGCCCGTCAAATCTTTCCTTTATCTGGATCAGAACGACCAGGTCTTAGAGGTCCGGGCCAATGCCAAGAACCTGTACAAGAATGGCCGGGTCGTCATGACATACGAAAAGTCATTCTAACTTCATACAATATAAGGCATGAATCTATTATAAATCGTCATGGCCATGGCCTTATCACGCATATATAAATAAAAAAAGGAATATGAAGAATCTTCACATTCCTTTTTTATCACGCTATTTTTAGAACATTAGTTTGTTTAGGCAATCAGAAAAGAGAAATGCCCACATAGTGCGCCAACACTGTGTGGGCGGACGCTTATCCTCTCGAGCATTGGGATTTTTAGCGTTGAAAAAACTATTTTTTCAATCTCGCACGCGTTTATTGTATCATACTTTGATTTATCCTGCAAGAAAGAGGCGATTCTTATGAGACTTCCCACGGGCTACGGCTCTATCATCAAGCTGGGCGGCAAACGCCGCCGGCCCTTCGCTGTCCGCATCACCGCCGGATGGTCGGACGACGGAAAACAACGTTACCAGTATCTAGGCTATTTCCCGACCCGGAAAGAAGCCCTGTCCTGCCTGGACGACTACAATCAACGGCCCTACGATGTCGATGCCCGGAAAATCACCTTTGCCGACCTCTACCAGAAATGGGGCGAATGGAAGTATACCCGGGTCCATAAAGCCATCCCGAACGGCTACCGGTCCGCCTACAAATACTGTGAGCGGCTCCACGACCGTGCCTTCGTCAACCTGCGGGCCGATGACATCCAGCGGGTCATTGACGGCTGTCAGAAGGGCTACAGCACGAAAAAGAATATCCGCTTGTTTTGCAGTCAGCTCTACCAGTACGCCGCCCGCCTGGAGATCACCGTGACGAACTACGCCAAAATGACCGACCTGCCGGCAGAGCAGCAGTCACGGCTGCATAAGCCCTTTACCCCGGCGGAAATCAAGACGCTGTGGCAGCACACCGACGACGACGGCGCCCGCCTGGCCCTCATCTACATCTATACGGGTCTGCGCCCGACGGAGCTCTTGCGGGCCAGAACGGAAAATGTACACCTGGCCGACAACTATCTCCGGGCCGGCATGAAAACGGCGGCCGGCCGGAACCGGGTCATCCCCCTGGCCGGCAAGATCAAGCCCTTCATCGCCGCCATGTACGACCCGAAAAACGAGTACCTGGTCATCGACCCCGACGGCCGGCCTGTCGGAAATTATGACCGGCTGCGCGACCATTTTTGGAAGCGATCGCCCGTACTGGCTCCGATGAACCACCTGCCCCACGACTGCCGGCACACCTGTGCGACGCTCCTGGCCAACGCCGACGTCGACAAGAAGATCATACAGCTCATACTCGGCCACCGCTCCCAGGACATCACCGACCGCGTCTATACCCACAAGACACTCTCCCAGCTCATCGATGCCGTGAACCGCTTGTGATTTGTGTATTGTGCGTATATTGTGTGTATATTACAGTCTCTCACGTGCTCGAATTTATGCAAAGTTAATTGATATTCAGCCAAAAAGAAAACCGCACGAACGGCTTGTTCATGCGGTTTGTCTGTTGCATAGGTTTGTGAAAATATACGAGTATATTAACGTTTCGAGAACTGGGAAGCCTTACGAGCTTTCTTGAGGCCGTATTTACGGCGTTCTTTTTCACGCGGGTCGCGTGTGAGGAAACCAGCTTTTTTGAGAGCCTGACGGAAATCGCCGTCGACTTCCAAAAGGGCACGGCTGATGCCGTGACGGATTGCGCCGGCCTGGCCGGACGGGCCGCCACCCTTAACGTCAGCGATGACGTCGTACTGTTCAGTTACGCCTGTGAGTACGAGCGGCTGTTTAATAACCAATTCCAGTGTTTTACGACCGAAATATTCGTTCAATTCTTTTTTGTTGACTGTGATTTTACCCTGACCCGGAACCAGACGAACTCTAGCAACGGATGTCTTTCTACGGCCAGTGCCGTAGTACTGTGCTACTGCCATGAAATCTTCCTCCCGGTATTAATTAGCGAATGTTTAACTTCAAAACTTCAGGTTTCTGAGCCTGATGCGGATGTTCAGCACCTGCATAAACGTTCAGTTTACGATACATCTGTTCACCCAATTTATTTTTCGGGAGCATACCGCGAACTGCCATTTCAACAACGCGTTCCGGACGTGCTTCGAGCATGTGGCCGGCCTGAGTGAATTTAGCTCCACCGGGATAACCGGAATGATGGAAATAGGTTTTCTGGATTAATTTTTTACCTGTTAATTTAACCTTTGCTGCGTTTACTACGATTACATAATCGCCTGTATCAACATGCGGGGTAAAAGTAGGTTTATGTTTTCCCCGAAGAACTTTAGCTACTTCGGCAGCAAGACGGCCTAATGTCTGGCCTTCAGCATCAACAACAAACCATTTGCGTTCGATGTTGCCTGCATTGGCCATAAATGTAGTTTTCATGCTGTGTGATTCCTCCCTGAATTTAACTAACTGACCAAGCTTTTGGTGCTCTTTCTCCGGGGCTAATGGAGTCCAAGTGAAAAGCTTACTTATTTATTTTACAGATTTAGACAGACCTTGTCAAGCTTTTTTTCTTCTAGTTCATCAAGTGGGAATCCGACGGCCCCACAGGCCGCCTTGAGTAACCCTCGGCTCGTGGCAACGGCCATGGCTCGTTGTTCGTGGCTCGTAAAAACCTGCCATTATACTCGAAAAGGCTGTGATGAAATCTCGCAACGGGCCGCACAAGGCTCCCTTTATAGGGGAGCTGGCCGCCAAAGGCGGTCTGAGAGGTTAAAGGTCGGCCCCTACGCACAAGGCCGTGGCCGTGTATTTTTTTTGCAATCTGTGACCTCTTTCTCTCCCATCGCCTGTATGCGATATTGTAGGGGACGCCCAGAGCCTTTCTGGTCCGCCAGGTACCGACTATCGGGAGGTGCAGGGCGGCTGCCAGAACGGACAGCAGTGGCGGGCGTCCCGCCGTGAATCCTACGCATAGTCGGAATGTATGACGGACAGCACATGGTCGTAATACAATCATACCTATGATAGCGGATTTCGTTGGCAGTCAATTTTTCTTTCAACAGATTCACCATTCTTTTCTTTATTATAATATGAAACAGAACGAGCAGATATATCCATACCTCCATGATACAACAGAAAAAGGACGGTTCTGGAAAACTTAATCCTTTTCTAATCATTTTTGAACCAAATCCAAAATATTTAAGGAACCATTAATGTAGATTGGAGCCTATCGGCCCGCCGGTCGCCAGTCGCCGTTCGCTTCGGGTGACCTTCAGCTCGTAAAGAAAAGCCCCAATCGCGGCTATCGTAGGGGCTGCCCAAAACATGCTAACACGTCAGGTACAGGACGGTTACCTGGACGAATATCAATGGCGGGCGGCCCGCTACGCGCTGAGGGTATCCCGAAGCGTCTTGTTGGTTTGAGTTTGTCGCGGCGGAACGCCGCATCTGAGTCTGAGAATAACCCGGATAGCAAAAGAAGCTGCTGCATTAAGCAAACACCTGCATAATGCGACAGCCTCTTTGAATTGTTGCCACGCTTATGCGGGAAAGATTATGCCCTCATTCCTTGATTCCATTTTACCATAGAACATTTTTTCGTAAGTGGAAAATAAATCAGTGTATAGAAAAAGCCTCAGACTTATGCTATTCTTTCTTCAGATAAGGTAAAATATATTTCGCAAATTCAATTTCATAAAAAATAGACATAGTCTATTGCCGCTAGTACAATTAAGTTACCACACAAAATTCGTAAGGAGGCAATAGACCATGTCTGGTAATATTATACAACTTAATGAGGATCTTATAAAGAATAATTTAAAGGATCTTGTACGCAAC
>NZ_JBBMEU010000078.1:0-9491 GCF_040096415.1 Megasphaera intestinihominis | reverse complement strand
GCCTTCTTATGGTCGGCGCCTGACGGGCCAAAAAGGCCGCGTGAATTTTGTGCATAGCCGGAATTTATGACGAATGGTACATGTTCGTAATACGATTTGAGTATCTCGCGGCTAAGCCGCATATGAGTCCGACTCCACAACTGTACAGTAAAGGCTAACTGCCTAAATCCATCACATAGTATCCGCTTGACGAAGATAAATAAATGACGTTATAATAGACATGAAAAGAGGTCCTGCCGATAGACGGTTGGCCCCGATAAGTCAACAAAAATAGTCGCTTAAGATGGGGGTCTCTGGCGGCTATTTTTGTGTTTTATTTGAACTCTGACCTAGGGCATAACCAATTGCAAATGCGGCCATACCGAAAGATAGTATACTGATAAACAGATCCACCGTTAAAGTCATTGTCCTCCCCTCCTTTCCAGTTGGATTGGAGGGGCACACAAAGTCCCTCCGGGAAAAGCAAGGGACCAACCGCCTACCGTTTTAGGCAAAACCTCGGATTCAGTATATCACAGGCAGACATTGCCGTCTACTTGAAAAATTCAATCATCAAAAATCTAGTATAACAGGCGCTGTCACGCGAAGACAGCGCCTGTTTGCTTTGTCCATTTCAAATTCATAAAGACCTGCCATTATATCAGAACAGGCTACGGTAAAATCTCACAGTGGGCCGCCCTGTCCGGGTCGGCCCCTACGCACAAGGCCGTTGGCCGTGTATATTTTATGTCCGGTGAACGTTGTTTCCATTTATCGCCTAGCTGCGATTCTGTAGGGGCCGTCCTGATAAAGGCGGGCAGCCACAGCTGTCCGTTTTGGCAACCGTCCTGCGCCTTCTTATGGTCGGCGCCTGACGGGCCAAAAAGGCCGCGTGAATTTTGTGCATAGCCGGAATTTATAACGAATGGCACATGGTCGTAATACAATCATAAGTTCGTCGCGGCGAAGCCGCATCGTAGGGGCTCACACGTGGCGAGCCCGCGTGAATCCTGTACGTAGCCGTAATTTATGACGAGTGGCACATGTTCGTAATACGATTTGAGTATCTCGCGGCGAAGCCGCATATGAAACCGAGGAAAAACACGCAGCTCGGTGTTCGTGATTCGTAAAGGCTCTCCATAATGTCAGAACAAGGTGTTGTTAAATATCGCAGCAGGCCGCCCTGTCCGGGTCGGCTCCTACGCACAAGGCCGTTGGCCGTGTATATTTTTACATTGCAAATCTACTCGGCTTTTGTAACCGCTTTTGTTTTATACGTATAAAAATGCACATTTTTTGTTCGAGAAATTTGGCAAAAATAGGCCCTAAAAAAGGTTTTTTAAATTTTTCTGGTACACTTTTGGAACTTTTGAAAAAAAAAGAAAGCCTCACAAACGGCTTGGTTAAGCGATTTGTGAGGCAATTTGCAACTATTCCCATTCAATCGTTGCGGGTGGTTTACTGGTGATGTCGTACACGATGCGGTTGATGTGGTCTACTTCGTTTACGATGCGGCTGGAAATTTTATCGAGGACGTCGTATGGGATACGCGCCCAGTCAGCCGTCATGAAGTCGGTCGTGGTGACGCCGCGCAGGGCCAAGGTGTAGTCATAGGTACGGAAGTCGCCCATGACGCCGACAGAGTGGTTATTGGTCAGGACGGCGAAGTACTGGTTGATATCGCGCTGCATGCCGGCATTGGCGATTTCTTCGCGGAAGATGGCATCGGCATCGCGGAGGATGGCCAGTTTTTCTTTGGTGATTTCACCCATGACGCGGATAGCCAGGCCCGGTCCCGGGAAAGGCTGGCGCCATACGAGGTATTCTGGCAAGCCCAGTTCGGCACCGAGTTCGCGGACTTCGTCTTTGAAGAGGTTGCGGAGCGGTTCGATGAGGCCTTTGAAATCGACGACAGCCGGAAGTCCGCCTACGTTGTGATGGCTCTTGATGACGGCTGCATCGCCGGCACCGGATTCAATGACGTCGGGATAAATGGTCCCCTGGGCCAGGAAATCGACGGAACCGATTTTACGGCCTTCATCTTCAAAGACGCGGATGAATTCTTCGCCGATGATTTTCCGTTTCCGTTCAGGGTCGCTGACGCCTTCGAGTTTCTTCAGGAAGCGTTCCGACGCATCGACGCGGATGAAGTTCATGCCGCTGTCCTTGAAGGCCGCTTCGACTTCGTCGCCTTCGTTCTTGCGGAGCAGGCCGTGGTCGACGAAGATACAGGTCAGCTGGCTGCCGACGGCTTTGGAGATGAGGGCTGCTGCGACAGAGCTGTCGACGCCGCCGGAAAGGGCCAGGACGACTTTGCCGTCGCCGACGGTTTCTTTGATATTGGCAATAGCCGTCTTGGCATAGTTGGCCATAGTCCACGAACCGGTGCAGCCGCAGACTTCAAAGAGGAAGTTATGGAGCATTTCCTTGCCGTGTTCCGTATGGAGCACTTCCGGATGGTACTGCATGGCATAGAGCTTCTTAGCCGGGTTCTGCATGGCAGCGACCGGGCAGTTGGCCGTGTGGGCTACGATTTCAAAGCCTTCCGGGATGGAAGCGACGTAGTCCTGATGGCTCATCCAGACGATTTCTTTTTCCTGCAGGCCTTTGAACAAAGGCGAAGCCGTATTGACATCGATTTCGGTCTTGCCGAATTCGCGCATGTCGGCGTGTTTGACTTCGCCGCCTAAGGTCTGGGCCATGAACTGCATGCCATAGCAGAGGCCGAGGACGGGGATGCCGAGATGGAAGACTTCTTCTTCGATCTTCGGCGCATTATCTTCATAGACGCTGCCAGGACCACCGGTAAAGATGATGCCCTGGGGCTGAAGTTCTTTAATCTTTGCAACTGCTTTGTGATACGGGTATACTTCACAGTATACGTGGTTTTCACGGACGCGCCGTGCAATGAGCTGGTTATACTGACCACCAAAATCGACAACGATGACGAGTTCTTTGGTATCCATTAAGTGCCTCCTCGTGAAATACTTTCTGCGGCAGCGGCCGCTGCCTAAATCATTCGATTATAATATTATAGCACACGAGGCAGAGAGTGACTAGTCACAAAGGTCTAATACTTCCATTCCCGGTACAAATCTTTGAGGATGCAGGCCCGGGTGATCATGCCGACGACGCGCTTGTTGTCCACGACAGGAAGAACCTTCAAGTGTTCCAGGATCATGACGGCTGCGACCTGTTCGACATCGGCCTTGGGCGTCGCGATCATGACGTTCTTGGTCATCAATTTTTCGCAGGGCTGATCCAGGAGGTTCTTGAATTCCTTGGCGTATTTGCCGACGCGGCTGGTATAAATTTTGGTGCCGATGAAGGGCAGGCGCGGAATGTGTGGCTTCGAACTGCGGTACATGAGGTCGGCGCTGGAAATGAGGCCGATGAGGTGGTCTTCTTCATCGACGACGGGCACAGCCAGCAGGCGATGCTTGATGAAGATGCGGAAGACGTCGCGGATGGGAATATCCGGTGTCACCGAGACGAAAACCTTTTCCATGACATCTTTGACGCGGACGACAGGGCGTTCCGCGTCCTTGTCTTCGCCCGGTCCCGGACCTTTATTGATGTTTTCAGCCATTGTCTATTCCCCCTTTCCCCTAGTCGTCGCCGTATTCACGGTACAATTCATCGAGGATGTTGCCGCGGGTGACGATGCCGACGATGTGCTTTTCTTTAACAATAGGAATGACCTTCAGATGTTCGGCCACCATGACGCCGGCGATCTGTTCGACTTCCGCATCCGGTGCGGCAATGATGACGTCTTTGGTCATCATATCTTTCGCCGTGCAGGCCATGAGTTTCTTGAACCCCTTGTCGTATTCGCTGATGCCGTTATAATAAATGCTGGCTCCCAAAAGATTGACATAGTGAGGGACATGAGGTTTGACCTTCTTGTAGAGCAAATCCGCATCGGTGACGATGCCGGCGAGCTCATCTTTTTCATTGATGATGGGAATGGCCGTAATGTGGTTCTTGACGAACATGTTGACCAAATCGAAGGCCGACGTTTCCGGCGTTGCCGTAACGAAATTCTTTTCCATAATATCCGATGCCGTACGTTTAAACATAGTTATCACTCCTTTTCCTTATATTATAAGTATTAGACATGAGACCCCCGATTTCCTGCTTGGGAGGTAAAAAAAGCGCTGTCGCATGAAGACAGCGCTTTTTTTACGTTGGTCGTAGGTCGTTCATCGTTTGTCGTACGGGATGAAAAATATCAACCTATCACGATGAATGATGAACTACGAACGAAAAAATTTTAAGTCTAAAGGATTTTGCATGATAGCAGAAGCCTTCATGCGACAGTCCCTTTTAGTTGTTAGTGGTTAGCGGATGGTTTTAAATTTAAGGCACAGCGGGCCGCCCTACGAATAACGAGCCACGAATCACGAGCCACTATAAATCCAGCTTATTTCCCGCAATAGGCGATGACTTCGACTTCTACGAAGACGTCTTTCGGGAGGCGGCTGATTTCGACGCACGAACGGGCCGGCAGGTTCTTCTGGAAGTATTTGCCATAGACTTCGTTGACGGCGCCGAAGAAGTTGATGTCCGTCAGGTAAACCGTCGTCTTGACGACATCATCGTAAGAGAGGCCGGCTTCTTCGAGGATAGCGCCGACGTTCTTCATGCACTGTTCAGCCTGTTCGACGACACCGCCGGAAACGATCTTGCCTTTTTCCGGGTTGATGGCAATCTGACCGGATGCGAAGAGGAAATCGCCGGCTTTAATAGCCTGGGAATACGGGCCTACTGCGCCCGGAGCTTTAGTCGTGCTGATAACATTAACTGCCATGAGTATGCATCTCCTTAATTTTAATCTAACTGTATTATACATCGCAGGCCCAGGGAAAGCCATAGACCTGCGACAGATAATCACGATTCCGATTCAGTTTTGGCGACCGTCGCCGCATCTCCTCCAGCCCCTTCGATGAGGTGCCCTTATTTATCGTACTGTTTCTTGTTCAGGCCACAGGCGAACCAGGCGATGACGACGGCGGCGATGTAGACCCACGACGAGAAGATGGACATGCGCGTATCAGGATTGTAGATCATGCCAATAGTGACGAGAATCAGGAAGATGATGCAGAAGTAATTGGAATAAGGATAGAGCGGCGATTTGAAAGGATGTTTCGCCATGACTTCCGGTCCCCAGGCTTTGCGGAAATTTTTCTGGGCATAGGCCAGGACGAACCAGGCGACCATGCCCGGAAAAACGGAGGCACTGTATAAATAGAGGAACAATTTGGAGTCCGGAATGAGATAGTTGAGGATGACGCCGATAGCCAGGACAACGATGGTGACGGCAATACTGTTGCGCGGCACGCCGGTCGGTGACAATTTGGCGAAAATCTTCGGCGCCTGGCCGTTCTGGGCCAGCGTATAGAGCATACGGCCTGAGCTGTACATGCCGCTGTTACAGCCGGACAGGGCCGCCGTGAGGACGACGAAGTTGATGATGCCTGCCGCTGCCGAGATGCCGACTTTGGCAAAGGTCATGACGAAGGGACTGCCGATATAGCTGACTTCATTCCAGGGATAGATACAGAGGATGATGAAAATCGAGCCGATGTAGAAGATGAGGATACGCCAGACGATATTGTTGACGGCCTTCTTCAAAGTATGTTTCGGGTCCTGGGCTTCGCCGGCCGTGATGCCGATGAGTTCGACGCCCTGGAAGGACGCGGCGACGACGCACATGGCCGCCAGCATACCGCCCCAGCCGTTAGGCATGAAGCCGCCGTTGACCCAGAGGTTGCTGATGCCGACGGGGACGCCGCCGTTGCCGAAGCCAAAGAGGATGACCGCCGCACCGACGATGAGCATGACGATGATGGTGACGACTTTGATCAGGGCGAACCAGAATTCAAATTCGCCGTAATATTTAACGGCCGCCATATTCGCCGCAGCGACGATGGCCATGCCGGCCAGGGCCGATATCCATTGCGGCAGCAATGGGAACCAGTAGTGGACATAGATGCCGACGGCTGTGATTTCCGACAGACCGACGACGACCCACAAGAACCAATAGGAGCAGGCAGTGAGGTAGCCGACGAAAGGACTGATATACTTATGCCCATACGTGGCAAAGGAGCCCGTAACCGGTTCCTGATAAAGCATTTCCCCCATGATGCGCATGATGAAAAACATGACGACGCCCGTTACGGCATAACAGAGCAATACCGACGGTCCCGCCATCTGAATGGTGTTGGCCGACCCCATGAACAAGCCGACACCAATCGTCCCCCCAAGAGCGATCATCTCTACGTGACGCGGCTTCAGGCCGCGTTCCATTTTCTGCTGTTCCATGATCAGACCTCCACTACTTCAAGGTAACAAAATAATGATGGTCTTTGAGCATGGTCATCAATTTTTCAACGTGCTTTTCGTTGGCCGTTTCCAGTTCCAGTGAAACGGCGGTCATGCCCATGTCGATGCCGTGCTGGCTGCGTTCATGGGTGATGGAAAGGACGTTGGCATTGGTGCCGGCAATAAGGGTCAGGAGCTTGACCAGTTCGCCCGGTACGTCGGGGATAACGGTCTGGAAGAAAATCTTGCGCTGGGACTTGATCAGGCCCTGGTTGATGACGCGGGTCATATTATTGACGTCGATGTTGCCGCCGCTGACGAGGGCTGCGACTTTCTTGTTGCGGATGCCGGAAATCTTGCCGCTCATGAGGGCTGCTACCGGTACGGCACCAGCCCCTTCGGCAACGGTCTTGCCCCGTTCGAGGAGGAGCAGGATGGCGCTGGCGATTTCCGATTCATCGACAGTAACGATTTCATCGACGTATTTCTTGCAGATATCAAAAGTCAGGTCGCCCGGTGTCTTGACGGCGATGCCATCGGCCAGGGTAGCCTTGCCGTTGTAGGTGATGACCTGCCCCTTTTCGACGGATTCCTTCATGGACGGCATGTTTTCCGTCTGGACGCCGATGACTTTAATCTTCGGATTGACGCTCTTGGCTGCTACGGCCAGGCCGGAAATGAGGCCGCCGCCGCCAATCGGTGCAACGATGGCGTCGACTTCAGGCAGCTGTTCGATGATTTCCAGGGCAATCGTCCCCTGGCCGGCGATGACTTGCGGGTCATTGAAGGGATGAACGAAGGTGTAGCCGTGTTCCGTCGTCAATTCAACGGCTTTGGCAGCGGCTTCGTCAAAGAAGTCCCCGTAGAGGACGACGTTGGCACCGTAGCCGCGGGTTGCCGTAATCTTGCTCAAGGGAGCGTGTTTCGGCATGCAGATGACGGACTGGCAGCTGTATTCGCTGGCTGCCAGGGCAACGCCCTGGGCATGGTTGCCGGCCGAAGCGGCGATGACGCCTTTTTCCCGTTCTTCCGGTGTCAGGGATGCGACTTTGTTATAGGCACCGCGCAGTTTAAAGGAGCCTGTCCGCTGGAGGTTTTCCAGCTTCAAATAGACTTCGCAGCCAGCCAGATCGCTGACGGAATTGCTGTACGACAAGCCTGTCTTCTGGGCGACGCCCTTCAAGCGTTCCTGAGCATCTTTGATCATTTGTAAGGTTACTTTTTCTTCACTCATGGTATGTGCTGCTAAATAGCAGCGTCCCTCCTTCGTTAGTTAGAATAAATACGGTTTGCTTATGCCTTTACTATACGCCTTTATCTGTCCATTGTCAATAGAGTATTCGCGTATTTGTCCATTATAAAGAGACTCATGTTTACTGAACCAGAAATCATCATTGCTTATTTTGCATAAGCCGACATCGAACGATGCGAAAGGAAGAAGCTTCCTTTATGGCAGTTTCTTCGTGACTCGTAATCAGCAGTCAACCGTAAGCAGTCAGCAGTTAGCAGTCAGCCGTCAGCCGTTAGTAACTCGTAAGCACTTTGCTAATCACTAGCCACGAACAACGAACAACAAAAGGTCCTGTCGCATATGCGACAGGACCTTTTCATATGGTGACCCCTACGGGATTTGAACCCATGTTCTCGCCGTGAAAGGGCGATGTCTTAGACCGCTTGACCAAGGGGCCATGGCTCCTCAAGTAGGACTCGAACCTACGACAAATCGGTTAACAGCCGATTGCTCTACCAACTGAGCTATTGAGGAATATCACTTCAAGCTCGTTCCGAATCGGAACAATTAATATTATACTTGAAGAGATAGAAAAATGCAAGTCTTTTTTACGAATTTTTTTGATGACTTTCTCCGGCCCTGCCCAGGAAATGGAAATAGGCCGTAAAGCAATACACGGCAGCGACTAAGCCGATGGCTGCGCCGGCATAGCCGATATACGGTAGCAGGCCATGGGCCGTGACCTGCCCGCCAATCCAGGTCCCGCCGCCGATACCGACGTTGAAGATGCCTGAAAAGATGGACATGGCCACCGGGGCTGCCCCCATCGGGACGTGGCGGATGAGTTCGGCCTGGAAGGTGACGTTGAACAGCGTCGACGCACAGCCGACGACCAGGCAGGCGGCGACCATCGTCCCTGCCCTGCCCGCAGCGGCCTGCCACAGGAGGAACGGGATGACCAGGCCCAACAGACCAGCCCGGATGACGCCATAGCGGAAATGATTGTAAAACCGGGAAAAGACGAAACTCCCCAGGAGGCCGCTGACGCCAAGGAGCATGAGCGTCGACGTGATGCCCTGGTCGCTAAAGGCAGCAACGGTCTTGAGAAAGGGCTCGATATAGCTGTACGCTGTAAAATAGGCCGTCGCGAACAGGACGGACAGGATATAGACGCTGATGACGACGGGATTCTTGAGCAGCTTGGGCAATTCGTCGCGGGAAAAAGAGGCGTCGCTGGCCAGCTTGGGAAAGACAAAGGCCAAATAGATGAGCACGGCTAAGGCCGTTACCGTAATGACCAGAAAAGTCATGCGCCAGCCGGCATAGAGGCCGATGACCCGTCCCAGGGGCAGGCCGAAGATCATGGCGACAGCCGAGCCAGTGACGATCATGCTCAAGGCCAGGGGCCGATGAGTCCGCGTGACCAGGCGCGTCGCCATCGGGGCCGCAATGGACCAGAAAATAGAATGGGCGCAGGCGACGCCGATGCGGGCTGCCATGAGCATGGGAAAATTCAGGGCCAGCCCCGATGCCAGCTGTCCCAGGACAAAGAGCCCCATCGTCCCCAGCAGGAGGCGCCGCATCTCCATCTGGCAGACGAGGAGCATGAGCGGCAGGGACAGCAGGGCCACGACCCAGGCGTAGACAGTGATCATAATGCCCGTCTGGGACTCGGTCATCGCGAAGGACTGAGAAATGTCCATGAGCAGGCCGATAGGCATGAATTCCGACGTATTGAAGATGAACGCCGACACAGTCAGGCCCAGGAGGGGCAATACATATTTCAGAGGAATAGCGCGAAACATGATTCATTCTTCCTTTGCATAGATTTAGAACGATTCCATCGTACGCTGTCCCCGGGAAAAAGTCAAGAGGGCAAAAAAAAGGGCCTGTCGCACGTAATCGTGCACAGGCTCTTTTTATGTATGCAAAAACATCATAGCTTTATGGTCGTTCT
>NZ_JBBMEU010000077.1:0-9715 GCF_040096415.1 Megasphaera intestinihominis | reverse complement strand
GGAGCGGAAAACGAGACTCGAACTCGCGACCCCCACCTTGGCAAGGTGATGCTCTACCACTGAGCTACTTCCGCATGACGACTTTCTAAGTATATCACATCGGGATTGATATGTCAACGCTGTATTCCGGCGGGCCGTTGTGCCCGTCACAGTGCTTAATTATAATACCATGACGTATGAGATTTGTCAAGAAAAAAAATAGGCTGTCGCATTAAGGCAGCCTATTTTTGAGTATTAAGTTTGCAGTTTGTAGTTTTTAGTGAATGGTTTTAAATTTAAAGCCATTTTCTGCAAACTACAAACTCTGTACTACAAACTATAAAGAGAAAGGAGCCTTGCATGATGGCAAATCCATTCGTGTGACAATCCCCTACGATTTACAGCCTACGATATTTCCCCTGCCTGTCCGATGAAGCCGCGGACGACGTTGGGGATAGTCAGGTCTTTCGTTCCAGCTCCGTAGGCCACGGTGTCGTAGACGAAATCCTTCGGGCGGACGCCGGCATGCGCCAGGACTTTGACCAGGGCAGCGCCGGTCGGCGTGACCAGTTCGCCTTTGATATCCGTCGCATACCAGGGAATCCCGGCCAGGAGTTCGGCCGTCGCCGGTGCCGGGACGGGCATGATGCCGTGAGCGCAGCGGACAAAGCCGCTGCCGGCATGGAGCGGCGACGTGGCGATTTGTTCGATGCCCAGGTATTTCAGGCACCAGACCGTACCGACGATATCCAGGATACAGTCGATGGCGCCGACTTCATGAAAGTGTATCTCGTCGACGGGGACGCCATGCACCTTGGCTTCGGCTTCTGCCAGGGCCTGGAATACGGCCAGGCTCTTGGCCTTGATATCGTCCTCGATAGGTGCACCTTCGATGATCTTGGTAATTTCCGGAAGGCCCCGGTGCTGATGGTGATGATGATGGCCCGTCATATCGACGAGATGGCCCTGGCCGGCCAACTCTTCCCCATGATGCGCGTGGTGTTCATGGTGTTCGTGTCCCTGTTCATGGTCGTGATGCTCATGATGGTCGTGAGCCCCGTGGTCATGACGTTCTGCATCGAGGAGGACATTATAATAGATAGACTGGATGCCCAGCTTGTTGACGCTGTGGCACACCAAGTCATAGCCCGTCAGGTTCAGCGAGGCCATGGCCTGTTTAAAGGCTTCAAAGGGGACACCGGCCTGGATGAGCATGCCGATGAACATATTGCCGCTGATACCGGAAAAGCAATCGAGGTATAAGGTTTTCATGGAAATCGCTCCTTATTTTAAATTTTCATTCATCATCTGTACCGATGCGTCGAGCATGGTCAGGCCCATAGCCGAGCCCATGCCCTGGTCGAGGTTCTGGTCCAGTTCGACGAAGGGCTTGAGGCCCAGTTTCTTCATCTGCATCTGATGGACCGGTTCCAGATAGCGCGCCGAAGCGCAGACGTAATCGTCAATCGTCGGGCATAAGGCGCGGGCAATGAGGACGGCAGAGCCGGTGACGGCGTTGTCAAAGATGACGAGCAGCTTGCGCTGGACTGCCGACAGGATGAAGCCGACCATGGCGGCAATGTCCGGAGCCCCGGCACGGCGCAGGAGGTCCAGGGGATCTGACGCATGGAAGTGGTGCTGGTCGATGACTTCCTTCAATTTCTCTAATTTCTGACCGGACTTCATGTGCTCCGGCAGTTCTTCCAGCTGGTCCCGGAAAAAGACAGCTGTCAATATGAAAGCCGTCAGCAGTCCCCGTTCGCCGAGGTTCCCCAGACCTACAGCCGTATAGCCTTCATCGGCCAGGTTCTGTCCGATCTGCAGGCCGCTGAAGAGGGCATCCATCATTTCATCTTCGCTCATGGCATCCTGGCGGGCCCAGAAATGGCTGCCGTGCATGACTTTTAAATTCTGTACGCCCTGCGATTCCGGGATATCTTCTTCCAGGCCCATGTCAAGGAGCATGACGCCGGCACCGATGCGGTGGGCCACCTTATTGATAGGCCCTCGGCCAGTGGCGATTTCCAGGGCGTCGGCCTTGCTGTTCTTGCCCTTGGTCTTATTTTCTCCGCCATCGACGGCATGGTCAGCTGCAAAGACGACGACGGCTTTCTGCAATTTTTCCGGATGCAGCGTCCCCTGTACACCGGCAATGCGGCCTGCCAGATAGGACAACTTGCTGTCCTGGCGTATGGTCAGACTGGCCAGGCGCTGATAGCACTCTGCCGTTTTTGCCAAATCCATCGGTTCGATGGCACTGATGACTTGTTCTAATACTTGGTCCATAATCCCCTCCGTGGCGTGAAAAGTTTGAAAAGGAGCTGTCGCAATAAGACAGCTCCTTTTTGAGTTTTAAGTTTGAAGTTTTCAGTTTGTAGTATATGGTAAAAATTTAAAAACATCTTCTACAAACTACAAACTCCATACTACAAACTAATCTTATTATAAAATTCATTATACACGAAAAAGCCAGTTATCGCTACATCATGACGTTCATCGTAGTCCGTTCATCGTTCATCGAAGCACTTCGACCAACGGCCTTCAAGGTATTATAACGAACGGCCGAATTCGTCGGTATCCATGATGGCTTTTTTGAAAGCTTCTTTGGTCAGCGGTTCGGGGACGCAGGTCCATTCGGTCAGGGCCGGAGCAGCATCAACGATGGAATCGACTTCGCCGGCTTTGATATCGAGGTCAGCCAGGGTCGTCGGGTAATGGCACTTCTTATAGAGGGCCGCTACCTGGTCGCGCAGTTCAAACTGTTTGTCATAGGTCAGCAGGACCAGGACGCCGAAGGAAACCGTTTCGCCATGGAGATGGCCTTCGACGACTTGCGGCAGGACCGTCGACGCGTTATAGAACATGTGAGCCAGGGACGAATTGTAGTAGTAGTCGCCGCCGCCCGTCGTACAGTTGGAAACGAGGCCCGTGCTGATGATGATATCCAGGACGACCTGCTGCAGGGCATAGGTGATCTTCTTGGCCTTGAAATCTTCCAGGGCCTGTTCACCATACTGCAAGAGCGGCGCCGTGCAGGCTTTGCCGATGGCCCGGCCCAGGAGGACCGTATGGAAGTGTTCCGCCGTACGGCTGGCCAATTCCGATTCACATTCTTTACTCATAGCATCGCCGATGCCGGCCCAGAAGAACTTGAAAGGCGAGTCGGCAATGATGGCCATATTGATGAAGGTATGGACCGGCGGCTGGTCGAGATAGTAGTAGCCGGCAAAGGATTTATCGGCTTTGTACATGACAGCCAGGGCCGTCGATGGAGCACAGTTGGAAGCCAGCGTCGGGAAAGCGAACAAGGCCTTGCCAGCCCGGTCAGCGACGACTTTACAGGTATCGATGGCACGGCCGCCGCCGACGGCGAAGACCAGGTCAGCATCCTGGACGGCCTGTTCACGGAGCAGGCGGTCGACGTGTTCATACGTCGCATCGTCGCCGTACCAGAGTACGCCGAGGACTTCCAGGTCCGTCTTGGCGATGGCATCGAGCAAGGGCTGTTTTGCCTTGGACAGGGCCGTCTTGCCGCCGATGATGACGACTTTTTTGCCGAAATGACGGGTAATCTTGCCGATAGCATCATAAGCATGGACGCCAATGGTAAAAGCCGGCAGAACCAAAGTATAGTCAGTTTGAGACATGATAAAAACCTCCTGTAATAATGAAAAAAGATAAGTTCAAAAGCTATAGCCATTATAGCATTGTCCACTGGCCGTGGCTAGGGTAAAAGGTTTAACTTTTCTATTCGCAATACCTATGAAAAATCGCTATGTTGACATTTATCCATATGACTTTCAGTAATTATATGGCTTATCTAGTATGTAAATTAAACGTTCATTGCTATATATAGTACGAAAACGTTTACTATAACAAATTGTAATTTGATAATGTATTTTGAGTTATAATCAGTTAGCGTACTATGCTGAGTGTACATCTTGCAATTCGGGAAAACTGCTCTATAATAAGGGAGCGTAATGTAGTGTACCCCATTTCCAAGCGTTGTACGTTGGTATCATTTTGTTTCATACGGAAAGGGTTGCACGCATACTATTTTATCAAAGGAGGTTCTTTTTGTATGAACGGTTTGTATCTCGTTATTATTTCAGCATTAGTGTTCGTACTGGCTTACCGTTTTTACGGCGCTTTCATCGCCGCAAAAGTCTTGACGCTGAACCAGTACAAAGTCACACCGGCATTCCGCTTTGAAGACGGTCATGACTACGTACCGACCAACAAGTACGTCGTCTTCGGCCATCACTTCGCAGCCATCGCTGGTGCGGGCCCGCTTGTCGGCCCGGTCATCGCCGCCCAGTTCGGTTATCTGCCCGGCGCTTTATGGATTCTCATCGGTGGGGTTCTCGCCGGTGCTGTCCATGACATGGTCATCCTCTTCTGCTCCATGCGTTACGATGGCAAGTCCATCGCCGAAATCGCAAAAGCACAGATTGGCCAGAAGACAGGCGTAGCTACTTCTTTCGCCGTCCTCTTCCTGAATATCCTCTGCATGGCTGGCATGGCCGTCGTTATCGCCAATGCCCTGGCAAACAGCCCGTGGGGTACTTTCACCATCGGCATGACCATTCCTATCGCTATCTTCATCGGCATCTACATGCAGTTCCTGCGTCCTGGCAAGATCAAAGAAGGCACCATCATCGGCGTCATCCTCACCTTGCTGGCTGTTGTCGCTGGTCCGGCAGTCCAGGCTTCGCCGGTCTTAGGGCCCATGTTCACCATCAGCCATAACGGCATCTGCATCGCCCTGATCATCTACGGCTTCATCGCCGCAGCCCTTCCGGTATGGCTCCTTCTGGCACCGCGTGATTACCTCTCTACGTACATGAAAATCGGTACTATCGGTGCCCTGGCTCTCGGCATCCTCATCGTAGGCCCGCAGATTCAGATGCCGGCAACGACGCAGTTCTGCGCTGGCGGCGGCCCGGTCATTACCGGTGCAGTCCTTCCGTACATCTTCGTTACCATCGCCTGCGGTGCTGTTTCTGGTTTCCATTCCATGATTTCCACCGGCACGACGCCGAAGATGCTCATGAACGAACGCTCCATCCTGCCTGTCGGCTATGGTGCTATGGTTACTGAATCCTTCGTCGCTATGATGGCTCTGATTGCAGCCTGCGCCCTCGTACCGAACGATTACTTCGCTATCAACTCTTCGGCTGCACACTTCCAGGCTCTGGGCATCCAGGTCGTCGACCTGCCGCACCTGAACGAAATGGTCGGTGAAAACGTCGCTCATCGTCCGGGCGGTGCTGTTTCCCTGGCTGTCGGCATGGCTTACATCTTCTCGAACCTGCCTGGCCTCGACCACCTCATGAACTACTGGTATCATTTCTGCATCATGTTTGAAGCTTTGTTCATCATGACTATCATCGATGCTGGTACTCGTGTCGGCCGTTACATGCTCCAGGAACTCGTCGGCCACGTATGGCCGAAATTCGGTGACCCGAACTGGAAACCGGGTGCTATCGTAGCATCGGCTTTGATCTGCGCAGCATGGGGTTACCTCGTACTGAACGGCAACTTGTCCACGATTTGGCCGATTTTCGGCGTATCCAACCAGCTGTTGGCTATCATCGCCCTCTCCATTTCGTCGGTTGTCATCTGCTCCATGGGCAAAGCCCGTTACCTCTGGGTTACTGGTCTTCCCTGGGCTTTCCTGATGGTCATGATTTTCTGGGCCGACTTCCTGAACATCTTCGAAATCTACCTGCCGAAGGGTGAATGGACGATGTTCACAGTCTCCATCATCATGGCCGTCCTGGTCATCATCGTAGCTATCGGTGCTATCCGTAGATGCATCTACCTGGCTAAGACCGTACCGGCCAGCTATGATACGACAGAAACTGTCGAAGCAGAAGAACTCAAACATCTCCAGGAACTCGTTAAGACGGATAAAGCCGCTCAGCGTTTCCAAGAATTAACCATTGCTCATCACTAAGAGCGAGTAAAAAAGGCTTGTCGCACATGCGGCAAGCCTTTTTTCTGTAGGGGCGACCACGTGGGGCGCCCGTTTACGCAAATCGGTTCATGGATATTCTACATATCCCCAGCGGGCTCGCCACGTGCGAGCCCCTACAGGCACAAATCACGAGCCACTGTCAATAATGCACAAAGTGCATTGTTGACCATTGATAATATACTCAAAATTCTCTTTGCGCAAAGGAAATGCCCGTTTTATAACGTTTTATTATTTTTATTATGAATTTATATCATGCTGTTTTCGTAATCTTTACTATAAGTAACTTGAATTTTTCTCTCCTTTAGCCTATAGTAAGTGTATAAGTACAGTGTATACTTTATTTCTCGTGCGATACATAATTCATATTACACCAATTAGAAATAAGTATAGCTCCGGATCCGTGGGAAGTAGAGTAGCCTACACACAATTTCATAAAGGAGGGATTGTTTTATGAATGGTTTGTATTTAGTCATTATCTCTGCATTAGTATTTGTACTGGCTTACCGTTTCTATGGCGCTTTCATCGCTGCCAAAGTCTTGACGGTCAACCAGTACAAGGTCACGCCGGCCTTCCGCTTTGAAGACGGCCACGACTACGTGCCTACCAACAAGTACGTCGTCTTCGGCCATCACTTCGCCGCTATCGCCGGTGCCGGCCCGCTCGTAGGCCCGGTCATTGCCGCTCAGTTCGGTTATCTGCCCGGTGCCTTGTGGATCCTCATCGGTGGCGTCCTCGCCGGTGCCGTCCACGACATGGTCATCCTCTTCTGCTCCATGCGTTACGATGGCAAATCCATCGCTGAAATCGCAAAAGCCCAGATTGGTGACAAGACTGGCTTGGCTACGTCCTTCGCCGTCCTGTTCCTCAACATCCTGGCTATGGCCGGGATGGCCGTCGTCATCGTCAACGCCCTGCACGACAGCCCCTGGGGTACCTTCACCATCGGCATGACCATTCCTATCGCTATCTTCATCGGTATTTATATGCAGTTCCTGCGTCCTGGCCGCATCAAAGAAGGCACTGTCATCGGCGTCGCCCTGACCTTGCTGGCCGTCGTCCTCGGCCCTGCCGTCCAGGCATCGCCTACTTTGGCTCCGCTCTTCACCATCAGCGCCAAAGGGATTTCCATCGCTCTCATCATTTACGGCTTCGTAGCCGCTGCCCTTCCGGTATGGCTGCTCCTGGCTCCGCGTGATTACCTCTCGACATACATGAAGATCGGGACCATTGGCGCCCTGGCTATCGGCATCATCATCGTCGGCCCGACCGTCCAGATGCCGGCTATCACCCAGTTCTGCGCCGGCGGCGGCCCGGTCATCACCGGCCCTGTCCTGCCGTACATCTTCATCACCATCGCCTGCGGTGCCGTCTCCGGCTTCCACTGCATGATCTCTACGGGCACGACGCCGAAGATGCTCATGAACGAACGCTCCATCCTGCCCGTCGGCTACGGTGCTATGCTGACCGAATCCTTCGTCGGCATGATGGCTTTGATTGCAGCCTGCTCGCTCGTACCGAATGACTACTTCGCCATCAACTCGTCGGCAGAACATTTCCAGGCCCTGGGCATCCAGGTCGTCGACCTGCCGCAGCTGAACGCCATGGTCGGTGAAAACGTCGCCCATCGTCCGGGCGGTGCCGTTTCCCTGGCTGTCGGCATGGCTTTCATCTTCTCCAACATCCCTGGCCTCGACCACCTCATGAACTACTGGTATCACTTCTGTATCATGTTTGAAGCCCTCTTCATCATGACCATCATCGATGCCGGTACCCGTGTCGGCCGTTACATGCTTCAGGAACTCGTCGGCCGCGTATGGCCGAAGTTCGGCGATCCCCACTGGCTGCCCGGCGCTATCATCGCCTCGGCTCTGATCTCCGGTGCATGGGGTTACATCGTCCTCCAAGGGAACTTGTCCACCATCTGGCCTATCTTCGGTGTATCCAACCAGCTGCTGGCCATCATTACCCTGGCCATCTCGACGGTTGTCATCTGCGCTATGGGTAAGGCCCGCTTCGCCTGGGTCACGATTATCCCCTGGGCTTTCCTGACCGTCGTCATCTTCTGGGCCGATTACCTCAACATGTTCAACATCTATCTGCCCAAACAAGAATGGCTCCTGTTCACCGTTTCGGCCATCATGGCTCTCCTGGTCATCATCGTCAGCATCTCCTCGATCAGAAGATGCCTGTACCTGGCTAAGACCGTACCGCCCAGCTACGATACGACAGAAACTGTAGAAGCCGAAGAATTGAAACACCTGGAAGAACTCATCAAGACCGACCCGGTCGCCAAACGCTTCAAAGAACTTACAGTTGATCATCATTAGAAAAAAGAGGCTGTCGCATTAAGACAGCCTCTTTTTGAATTTTAAGTTTGTAGTTTTTAGTTTGCAGCAAACGGTAAAAAATTTAAGCCAAACTTCTACAAACTACAAACTATAAAGTAAAAGGTGCCTCGCATGATGGTAAAAACCTTCGTGCGACAGTCCCTTTTTAGGTGGTTCGTGGGGCGTCCGCTCGCGCAAACCGACCTCGGTATTCCCACATATATCGGGCGGGCTCGCCACGTGCGAGCCCCTACAATCTATAAACGTTTTGCCTAATCATTTAACGTTTAACCTTGTTTTATTTTAAAAATTTATGGAAAAACATCTTGACATAGACCAGCAAATTGCGTACAATGTGTTCAAGCTTCAGGAAACAAACCGTGAAGCGAAATATTCGTAAATCTAATGACGAGAGAAAGTAGTCTGTACCATTGCTTTTCAGAGAGCTGGCGGCCGGTGCGAGCCAGTACGATGATACTGATGAAGCTCCTCTCCGAAGATCGACGCTGAATTTCATTAGGCGCCGACGGCATTTCACCGTTACCAGAAACGCGTATGTTGGTACGTTGTAGAGAGTCCGGCTGCAGCAATGCGCCGGGAATCAGGGTGGTATCGCGGAATTATACTCCGTCCCTTACAGAAGGGGCGGAGTTTTTTTGTTGGCCTCTTTTGACAAATCTCTAAATCCCAACGATAAAATTCTTATTTTATATTACAAAGGAGATATGTTATCATGGCAAAAGTATTTTATGATCAGGATGTAAACTGGGATGTAATGAAAGGCAAAAAAGTCGCAATCATCGGTTATGGCAGCCAGGGCCACGCTCATGCGTTGAACCTCAAAGACAGCGGCATCGACGTCGTCGTCGGCTTGTATGAAGGCAGCAAATCCATCGCCAAAGCCCAGGCAGCCGGCCTTGAAGTTAAATCCGTTCCTGAAGCCGTTAAAGAAGCCGATATCACGATGATCTTGATTCCGGACGAAAAACAGGCTGACGTCTACGCAAAAGAAATCGCTCCCAACTTGAAAGACGGCAGCGCCCTCGCTTTCGCTCACGGTTTCAACGTTCACTTTAAACAGATTGTTCCTCCTTCGACAGTCGACGTCTTCATGGTCGCTCCGAAAGGCCCGGGCCACCTCGTCCGTCGTACTTTCACTGAAGGCGGCGGTGTTCCTGACGTATTCGCTGTCGAACAGGACGCTACAGGCAAAGCCTTCGACATCGCTTTGGCCTATGCCCGCGGCATCGGCGGTACCCGTGCCGGCGTCATCCAGACGACTTTCCAGGAAGAAACGGAAACAGACCTCTTCGGCGAACAGGCAGTCCTCTGCGGCGGCATCTGCCAGTTGATCACCAACGGTTTTGAAACCCTTTGCGAAGCTGGTTATCAGCCGGAAATCGCTTACTTTGAAACCTTCCATGAAAT